>JAKLQT010000163.1 GCA_022013205.1 Candidatus Omnitrophota bacterium
AAATGCTAAAACCCATGATGTTAGAATCCTTGATATATTAATTACAGAGCCTGGCTCTTTCTATATTATGGATAGAGGATATTTTGATTTTAAGCGTCTTTATGTATTGAATCAATCCTCATCTTTTTTCGTGATACGATCAAAAGCAAAATATTTATATAGAAGATTGTATTCGCAATCTGTTGATAAAACAACTGGGTTACGTTGTGATCAGACAATTGTTTTAACAGGTAATAAAGGCTCTGAATCTTATCCCGATAAATTAAGAAGAGTTGTCTTCTATGACAAAGAACGAAAAAAACGCTTAATATTGCTAACAAATAATTTTACGCTTAGCGCAGAAACAATTGCGCAACTTTACAAACAACGTTGGAAAATAGAATTATTCTTTAAATGGATAAAACAACATTTAAGAATAAAAAAAATTCTTTGGAACCACTGAGAATGCTGTAAAAGTACAAATTTGGATTGCAATCTCAGTTTATGTTTTAATTGCAATTATCAAAAAACGTTTAAAACTAGAGTTGACTCTTTACACAATTCTACAGATTTTGAGCGTTTCAGCCTTTGAAAAAATTGGGCTGTCTCGTCTATTAAATGACGAAAGTTTTAAAGAACAAACTAATGATAACTGTAACCAGTTGGAACTATTCAACTAATAACCGGACACTAGTGGGAGCCGCCCCTACAGGTTCTTTGATTATAATGATTGCGTGAATATGATTGGGCATAACAATTAATACACGACCCTTCCTATTTTCCGGCATTCACTTTACCTGTTTATAATTTAAACTCAATCCTTCCCTCTCAGCAATTCGTAATATCTATATAATAACACATTATACGTATTTCGTATAATACGGTATTTTATAACACGTTACTACCCTTTTGGAATTTTTAGTTTACATCTTTTCGAGGTTAATTTATTCTGCCTTTTTCGCGGAAGGCTTTGTCTGTGATCACAGTAATTTCCCGGTACTTGTCTGCTTGTTCGCACATGACTTTACACTCAGTTTTATCTTTTGTGTCGCTATAGTTTGCGCATATGCAAGCAGCAGCATCGAGATGTTCTTTGGCATCAGGCCCGACAAGCAGGCAGACAGGCCCGGGTACTTCATCTGTCCTGAACAGGAAGGATCCTTCAATTATGAATTTTTCAATAATACCATTTTCCAGTTCATCCCGGCCGACAACAAGTTTAGAGTGAGAAGATACGCGGAAATGTCTTCCAAAGCGCAATAACTGCAGTTCAAAATAGGCAGGATCAACATTATGCTCAAGCAATTCTTTTAATCTATTGGAAAAAGCCCTGTCTGTAAGCAGGCACCCCCCGGCAGGATTTGGATATTCTTTGATATCAAACTCTTGCGCTAAGGATATCTGCCTTTTTCTTGAGCGCCCCTGAATATCGAGCAGGGCTTGTCTATTCAAAAGGCCCTTTTTCTCCGGTTCGGTTTCATCTAATAATTTCGCGCTCAAAGGGCGCACTATGTATTTTTCATATCCTGATGTATTGGCAACTACATGCAGTGACTGGCGGTTCTGCGACAAGGGCCTTTCATTAAGCACTTCACCTGTAAAGATAAAATCAAACCCTTTATTCTCCATTAACTGCCCGGCTATTTTAAGCATTAAAGCATGACAGTCTATGCAGGGGTTCATTGTTTTACCATAGCCGTGAGGAGGATTTTTAACTATCAGGAAATGATCTTCTGTAAAATCTTTGACAATAAGCGGGATATTCAGGCCCTTTGCCGCTGCTTTAGCATGTTGAGAGCCGAAGAAAGGACACGTAAAGCAAAGGCCTGTCACTTTTATCCCCTGGCTTTGTATAACCTTAACAGCAAGGATGCTGTCCAGCCCCCCGGAAATAAGTCCTATCGCACGCACTTTCTTTTTCATAACATTATTTTCTATTCATAAGTCCTTTGATCTTGTGTCCTGTGGCTTGCGGCTTGTATCTTTTTCTATCTTTTTATTTCCAAAATTTCAATGCTCATCATGCCCGCGGGGGTCTTAACCTGTACGACATCTCCTGCTTTATGTCCGAGAATACCCTGGCCCAAAGGCGATGTAACTGATATTTTATTTTTACTGAAATCCGCTTCTGCCTCAGATACAAGCATGTACTCTTCTATCTCGTTGTCACTGATAACGCGTATTTTTACAGTGGCGCCGATAAGGACTTTGTACTTATCAATATTCTCATTATCTATGATCCGGGCATGGCTAAGCGTAGCCTCAAGCTCAGATACACGCCTTTCATTTAATGACATCGCTTCCTTTGCCGCGTGATACTCAGCATTTTCTTTTAAATCGCCCAGCGCTCTGGCTTTTTCAATAGCATCAGATATTTCCCGGCGTTTTCCTTTTTTTAAAAGCTCATACTCTTTTTTGAGCGTGTCATAACCTTCTCTTGTCAAAAATACATTTTTCATTGAATCTCTCCTACCAAATAAAATGGTAATGTCAAAGCTTAACCACAGTAGCACGGAAATATAGAAAAAGTCAATTCACTACTCTTTTTATTTTTAACACCCCTTTAGCAAAATTTAATAACAAACCTACCATCAAATCCGTTGCTTTTAAATAAGATAATACTTGTGCTAAATGACTTTCATCAAATTCCTTCACCGCTTTAAGTTCTACTATTACTTGTTTATTAACAACTATATCAAGCCTATGTATTCCTATCTCTTTTCCATCGTAATAAATCTTTATCTCCTTCTGTGTTTCTATTTCTAACCCTTGTTTTAATAATTCTATTGGTAAAGCTGTTTGGTATATAGATTCTAAAAATCCTGGCCCGAGCTCTTTATGAACTTTTATTGCACCTTCAATAATCTTACCAGTTAATTCTTTTAATTCTAATCTCATTATTCTGTGTTTACTAATTTCTGTGTTTCCGTGGAAATCATTTTATTTTTGACACTACCAGGAAAATAGATAGGGGGTCATTTATGCTTTAGTTTTTATATCGCCTGTCCGATTAGCATTTGTGCTTCCTGTACCTGGGTTAAATTTCGCAGTTGGAAATTATTAGCGCTGCTCTCACTTTTTTTCTCTGTCAAAACATGTTTATCTACATCCATTCTCTCCCAATAACTGATCAATCCGTCTTTATCTAAACCCAGTTTATCCTGGAATTTTTCTATATACTCTATCAGTTCTTTAAAATACTTGCTTCGCGCGCTTAGCTTTTCTATCAATTTTATGCATCCCGCCAATACCCGCAAGCTGTCCTGAATATACACAGGTTCTTTTATTGTTGAGGCCTGCCATAAAGCCGCGATGAATTCATCCGGGATATCAATAGTTTTAACAGGAACAGGACGGTTTAAACGCGCCAGCTCAACAACAATTTTTTGTAAAACAGCGCGCAATTCATCAATATTAATCTCTTTTTCCTCTACTTCCCCTGACGGCTTCTGGTAATAAACAAGGCTGTATAAAGCGTCTAATAAATATTGATTTAATTCCTCACGCAGTTGTACCAGCTTTGCCATATCTACCTTTTGAACCGCGGAATTAATGCTCCTCCGGATTTCAACAAGCAATCCATATTCCTCTATCTTCTGAGAAAATCCTGCCCGGGCTAAAGATATGAGGAGATGGGTAAAAAGCCTTATCTTGACTAAATCAGTTATTTCCGCACTACAAGTATAGGCTATAGATATTAAAGTATCTATGTATTCATCCATATTAGAGATTGTTTTCTGTTCCTGTACCTGAGTCAAAATATTGACCAAATCAATACTTAATTCAGCTTTAGTTACGCCATGATTGATAGCCTTAATACTGTCAATGGCCAGTTCTATAATATTTTTCCCGGAATCTTTTAAAACACTTAGCTGTTCTGTTTCCTGCGCTAATACTAACATTGTAATAAGTTCTATAAAATACTCCGCGCGTTCTACCGGTTTAATTTGAATAGATATACCCTGTACACGCTTAAACTCATCTTGAATCGATATATC
>JAKLQT010000164.1 GCA_022013205.1 Candidatus Omnitrophota bacterium
ACGCGATCAATTAAAGCATTTTAGCGCCGGCCGTTTACTTTTTCTTCGGCGGAATAGTTGAAGTATTATAGAGAGTTCTTCCCAGAGCTGAACTGTTACAAAAATTTTGCTTTTAATAAACGTATAAATCCTTCTTGGCGGCGAAAAATATATAGGTTTCTGTTTCTTGTATCTTCTAGTAGGGCAGGCGCATAAAGAACGTTGCGGATAACGCTAAAAGCGGTAGTAGCCGACCGACTGTGACTGTCCGGCGCAGCGTATTTTGTTAATCGTAAAATTAGCTTGACATTGTTGGATTATTTGTATATAATTTTGTATATATGAATAAAACAATAAAACTAACTCAGAAGCAGGAAGAATTTTTCAATATTTTGACGAATTATATCTGCCGGGAGAAGATTCCGCCCACAAATAGGGAAATCCTTAAAATGATGGAGCTAAAATCGCCCCGCAGTGTGGCGCAGTATTTAGATGTTCTTGAAGAAGGGGGCTATATTCAAAGAGGAAAAGGAGCAAGAAACATTAGAATTCTTAAGTCTCCATATGACAGTAATAATTCAAGCAAGACGGTTAAAGTTCCAATATTGGGGTGCGTTCCCTGTGGTGCTCCATTTTTAGCTGAAGAAAATATTGAAAGAAGCGTTGCTATCTCAGATAAAATAGCAAAACCACCGTTTAAATATTTTATGCTTAAAGCGGTTGGGGATAGCATGAATAAGGCGGGAATAAATGATGGCGATTTGGTTTTAGTACGCCAACAAATGACAGCTAACAACGGTAATATAGTCGTGGCCTTGATAGATGATGAGGCGACTATAAAAAAGTTACGTTTGCGTAAAGATCATATAACGCTGGAACCAAATTCAACCAATCCAAATCATTGCCCCATAGTTTTAGAAAGAGATTTTAGAATACAGGGTATTGTTGTTAGTTCAATGCCGGAAATATAATACCGGTTAAAAAAGGAGGAATTAAAATGTCAAAAGGTAAAGCAACAAAAACGCAAATTAGAAAAGAAAGATCCCCAGAAAAAATCGAGAAGGTGTTAAAGCAAAAAGGATATCCAAGCGGAAAATTACCACAAGGTAAAGTTCTTCATCATGTTAAGGCTGTTGTAGAAGGTGGGAAAACAACACCAAAAAACACCAGAGTTATCCCAAAAGTAAAGCATGAACAGATCCATGCTAATAGGAAAAAAATAGGGAAAATTTAATAATGGCTAAAACTGCTCAGCAAGTTTTTGTTTATAAAAGCGTGGAATCTTAGTATAATACGCAAAGAGGTGATTATGCCAAAAGTCTAGGAAACACCAGAAAGATATAGCATAGCAGAAAGAGAAGCGCAATATTTATTATTTAATTCAAATAGCGGCTGTTTATATTGCGGCAATAAGACTTTTCGATATCATTCTTCGGCACACGGGAAAAAATATTATCAATGTGAAAAGTGTAACGGTATTAATCATTAAAATGTTATGTTATTTATTTCGCTCGTCTTAATAAGAGGTGAACAATGAAGTCATTAGACATTGATTTTCTCAATCGCCAGGCAATTCCAATTGAAATGGGTGGATTGCTTCAGAGGCTCGGAGAATTTAAGGGCAGGCAGAATTTATTCCAGCACCAGACGCCGCAGGTTTTAAAAACATTAAGACAGACTGCTATTATTGAGAGCACGGAATCGTCTAACAGGATTGAGGGTATAACCGTGCCGTTTAAGCGTTTTAAAGAGCTTATGGCTCATCCGATTAAACCTAAAGACCGCTCGGAAGCAGAAATCCTTGGTTATCGGCAGGTTTTAGCAAAGATTCATACTAAACCGGAGACCTTTACGATCGATGAAAAAATGATTTTAGATTTACACCGGCAGATTTATGCACGTACAGATATTCCGGGTGGACAATGGAAGAGGCGGGATAATACCATTGAAGAGCGTCTTGCAGACGGCCGATGGATTACCCGGTTTGTTCCGGTTTCGGCAGGCGAAACACTTGGTTATATGAAAAAACTTTGTATTCAGTTTAACCGCTTGTGGGATAAACGACAGACCAGCCCGCTTATTCTCATTCCGGCATTTGTTTTTGATTTTCTCTGCATTCATCCATTCAGCGATGGGAATGGGCGAATATCAAGACTTTTAACAGTTTTACTGCTTCATCAGTCTGATTATACGGTCGGCCGATATATAAGTATTGAACGACTCATTGAAGAATCAAAGGAAACTTACTATGAGGCTTTGCAGTTGTCGTCAAAAGGTTGGCAGGAAAGTAGGCATAGCCTTAAGCCGTGGTGGGAATATTTTTTCGGTATCTTAATCGGAGCTTATCAGGAATTTGAGCGTCGTGTAGGCAGTATAACGAAAGCCAGAGGAACGAAAACTTCCATGGTTGAGGAAGCTATTGAGAATCTTCCTATAACCTTTGGTATTTCAGATATTGAACGGTTATGTCCTTCAGTTAGCAGAGATATGATCAGAGTCGTTTTAAACCGTCTTCGTAAAGAAGGACAACTATTTTGTAGGGGTACCGGCCGGAGCGCTCTTTGGGAGAAACGTGGTAATAAGATCGTTAAACGTGGTAATAAACGTGGTAATAACTGAAAAGATGGGCGTGCTTCTCATCCGACACAAAAGCCGGAAAAGTTATTAGAGATAATTATTAAGGCTTCATTTGATAAAGGAGATTTAGTTCTTGATCCATTTATGGGCAGCGGAACAACAGCTATGGTAGCAAAAAGATTAGGCCGTAAATGGATAGGCATAGAGAAAGAAAAAAAGTATATTAAGATTGTCGATGTACGCCTTAAAAGGTAAGATAAATATTCGTCAAGCAACACGAATCCGCGAAAGCGGACAAAAGTTTTTCGCCAACGGTGAATGTCTTTTGGTGTAGCGGCTGTTCTGGCTTTCTGGAAGAAAGACAGAAGGGCGAGGAATATTTGATATGGGGTTTTTCCTTTTTGGGGAAAGCTGGTTCGGCGCGCAGGGAGCGGATACGCCGAAGGCGTAGGAGCTCGAACTAGCTCTCGAGATAAGCAAAAACCCCTAATTATCTGATGGTAATTAGGGGTTTTTCATGTCTTGTTGTCTCAAAGGGTTAGAGCAATTCTTTTTGTCCAAATCGACTGGTTTCCCCGGGGATCAAGTACATGGCCTAACTCTTTTAGCGGCAAGGAGTAGAAGAATTGCTCAAGCCAGCCATTTATCTCTAAAATGCCCTGTAGTTAAGACTCTTTAGTTTAACCAAATATTAGTGGAATTCTGCAATATACAACAACCCTTTAATAAACGATAAATCGTTAAACTAGAAATTAGCGGTTGTTTTTTTGCTTTAAGTTGCCTTCCTTGGGCCATAGAGCTATAATAAATATTGTAGTTATCTCTAAGTAATTTTATGTAAGGAGTTTAATTTGTGAAAGCACAAGAAATGTCTAAAGGTCAGGTTATAGTCTACAAGAATAAATTCAAGGTCCGGTTGGAAAAGGAAAAGGCCTGCCTTATTAAGGCCCAAATGCAAAATTAATCCGCAAAAAACGGCCGGCCATTTCCAAACCACCTGCCTA
>JAKLQT010000165.1 GCA_022013205.1 Candidatus Omnitrophota bacterium
TCATACGGAAAAGACACAAGAGGGCTTTTGAGAATTCATCAATTTGACAAGGTAGAGTTGGTTAAATTTGTAAAACCGGAAACCTCCTATGATGAACTGGAAAGCCTGCTAACTTGCGCTGAAGCTGTGCTTCAGTCATTGGAACTGCCGTACCGGATATTGAGTTTATGCACAGCTGACATAAGCTTTGCCGCGGCAAAATGCTATGATATCGAGGTATGGACGCCGGGAGTAGAAAAGTGGCTGGAAGTTTCAAGCTGCAGCAATTTTGAGGATTTTCAGGCGCGCAGAGCAAATATCAGATATAAAAATCCGGCAACAAATAAGCCGGCTTTCGTACACACTTTAAACGGCTCAGGCATTGCCTTGCCCAGAACGGTCATTGCCATAATGGAAAACTATCAACAAAAGGACGGCTCTATAGTGGTTCCGCAAGTATTGCGGCATTATATGGACGGCATGGAAATAATAGAACCTAATTAGGCGCTGTTACAAAACACAGGGTGTGAGTTATGAGTGACGAGTGATGGGTTATGAGCGGAAAAAGCAATTATCGCTAATGGTCAATAGTTGGTAGGAAGCCAGGGCACCAGGTTGCAAGACGCAAGCCACAAGCTGCAGGCCTTAAGCCTAAAAAATATGTGAGTTCTGGTTACTGTCAACTGGTTACATGTTACCAGGTTGCGGGAGAAAAACGGTATAAAGAGGCTGAATGTTTTTTACCCTGGGAAGAAAGGATTCAAAAAGAGATGATCTGGAAACTGCTTAAAATTCTAGTTGGTATTATGCTTCTTCCTGTTTGCGTAGGAGCGAGCAGGGCCTTTTATAATTTACTGATATCAATAAAAGGCGTTGATCAGACAGGACTGTTTTTTTTAGCAGGAGCGGCAGCATATTCTCTTTTTTACTTTTCATCACTGAAATTCAAATTCTTATATGTGTTTGGGCATGAGGCTACGCACGCGGTGCTTACGCTTTTGTGCGGAGGCAGGGTAAAATCGTTCCGTGTCTCAAGAAAAGGAGGCAGCGTTTCCACCACAAAATCCAATGTAGTAATAAGCCTTGGCCCGTATTTCCTGCCGATCTACACACTCTTTTTTTCTCTGGCATTTTTTCTCTGCGGAATATTCATAAGCGCGACATATGATTATAGCGGCGCGTTTATTTTTTTTCTTGGTTTTAGTATCGCGTTTCATTTTCTTATGACCCTGGACAGTTTGCGTATCGAACAGCCGGATTTAGCGGAAAACGGGCATCTTTTTTCCTTAACACTTATCTATTTGGTGAATCTGGTTATTCTGGCTATGCTTCTGGGGCTGCTCTTTAATAGAGCAGGCATAGGCACCTTTTTTACAGATACGGCCGCGTATATAAAAAACATAACATTATTTATCTGGAACACAATTATGCAAAGGGACTAACCTAACCAGAAGAAATTGGCTTATGGCTCATAGCTGATAGCTCATGGGACGGAAAAAAGCAAGTGCTGAGGGACGATCACTCACTTTGCTCGTTAGGACGAGGGACGAAAAAGCGAAAACAGCGGATAGCGATTAGAAAAAGCATAGTTATGGGCTGCGCGTTGGCGAATTCGCGTGTTAGCGAAAAGAAAAACTGAAAAAATGTTGATATTAATTTCTAAAAGTAACTCTTAGTAACCGATAGTAACCGTTAAAAACCTTCCGCGGAGTCTTTAAACTCAATACGCAATCCGCACGACGCGATACGAATAAAAACTCGATACCATGCCTGTCCCGCCAGAGGCGGGGAAATATCCGGGTTAAATATAAGAGATGATATCAATATTTTCTTCTTTAGGATCTAGGACAGCTTCTATTGAACGATTGGAGCTGTTTTGCTGCTCATCGGAAAGATTGATTATTAAAGGTTTTTCCAGAAGCGATCCTGATTCATTGGCAATAATTTTTACCTCAGGCAGCAATAATGCCTGAGTCTGGACTTTTCTTGTTACGGCGATCTCTTTAGTGTTCAAGCGCACAAGAGTTCCCGGAGGATAGACGCCGATTAACTGGATGAAAATTTTAAATAGCCGCGGTTCAAAATCACAGCCGATAAGCCGCATCATTATGGATAGCGCTTTGTCGGGAGGAAAGGGCTTCTTATAAACTCTTTTACTTGTAATCGCGTCATAGACATCACAAATGTTGACGATCAAAACCAGCGGGTGCAGGCCGCAGGAAGTCTCATTATCAGGATATCCGCTTTTGTCATATTTCATATGATGCTGGTAGGCAACAATAACCGCCAGCTTATTGATCTCTTTCTGCTGTTCTAAAATTTTTGCCCCCAGGATAGGGTGATTACGTACCAAGCGCCATTCTTCCTCATTCAGCATGCAGGGTTTATTTAAAATTTCCTGAGGGATACGGATTTTTCCGATATCGTGCAGCAGCGCGGCACGGGCCAAATTGGTTAATATCTCGGCATCGTTGAGGATAGTTGACGCAAGCGCAACCGATAAAATAGCAACATTAGCCGAATGAGTAAATGTGTAGTCATCGTAGTCTCGCAATGATGACAGCGCGAGACTGTAGGTCTTGTCGCGGGTAATGATATTAGTAATATCCTGGGCAACCTTATCAACGATGTCCATAGGGATAGTGTTTTCTTTAAGCAGAGTATTAAATATTAATTTATTTGCCTCAATACTGCTTCCGTAAATCTTCTCCGCAGGCAGAAAATTTTCCTTGTCGTCATCCTTATTTAAAGAAGATTTCTTTTCTACGCTGATATTAAAAATATCCAACGTACCCAATTTTATTTGAAGCGCTTCCGCATCAAGAGCGTGCGATTTGTCCGCGAGCAGCCCCGTAAAAACAGAAAGCTCAAGCTGCGTAAAGTTTTTAGTAAAGCGTATGCAGAGTATATTTTTTGACTCAAAAAGCTGCGTTGTTTTCATTACAGTATGCTTCAGCTCATAAAGAGGGATTCCATCAAACACGAATTGTCCCTCTCTAATAGTAAGGAATATCTCATCCAAAACGTTAAAAACTACTTCAGCGGCGGCCATAACATGATTTGTTTGCGCGACAACATTAGGATGCCGTGGCGGGTAAAGCATGTTTTCCGTAAGCAACAGTGAAAAGTTTTTTACAAACGCCTTGATTATATTTTTTATGGTAATTTGGTCCATAAGTCTTTGCCCTTTATTTTCTGTCCAGATTTCTCAGCTGGTCTTTCGCGAAAGCGCGTAAAGATTTTTGCTCAATGGGAAAAATAAACCAGCGTTTTTTTGCGCGCAGCTCAAGTAAAAGCGTTTTAGCAAGCGCGCTATCAAGCAGCAGCAATGACTTAAGCGCGCTGATGCGCAGATCGATAACTGCTGCTTCGTCAAAATTGGAGTTTATTTGGCCCCGGGCGATGGGGACCAATGCCTCGCTTCCTTTTTTAAAGCGGTAACTGCCCAGGTATTCTATTCCCGCGATCCGCATATGCAGTTGCGGATGCTCCAGAGTTTTAAGCAGCATGCTCAGGGCGGGATCAGAATTTTTCGCGGCGATAAGCTTTAAAGCACGCTGCGCGACCATCGCGTTTTCATAAAAAGTTATATCCCACAACAAAGGCAGGGTGTCCTCGTTTTTTATGGGCTGCAGCAGATCAATAACGCGCAATACATTGGGGGCTGATTCTTTTTGCAGGTCTACGTACATCTTGAAAGCATTAGGTGTATAATGTTCAAGAATCATCTCCCTGACTAGTTTTGCCTGAGGCATGTTTTCTTCCCGGGCGTAAATCTTTACCAGCAGAGAGATTAGTTTTTCTCCAAGCAGCAAAAACAACTCCTCAAAATGCTTTTTCATTTGATCGGCGTCTGAATCGAAAAGAATATTTATCGTCAGTTTTTCAAGCAGTAATGTGGGCAGTTTTTGCGAGTTCTCAACGATGAGGTGTCTATATCCCTGAGGTACTTTACTCTTTGATGAAGCCTGCTCCTTGAAGAAATTGAACATTGTTTTGCCGCAGCCCCAGCGGTCCTGGCGCAGCATGTTTTCTGTAAGCGTGACCAGCTTGCTTAATATGTTTTTAAAATTGCCCAGATCGCTTTCTGCGGCCAGTAAACGCTTTAAAATACTTAAACGCGCCTCATCAATGCTGAATTCCCTGATATCATTTTCCAGCTCGACCTTGTCCAAGTTAACGGTTTTAAGAATGTTTAACCCGTCCTCTATATCCTTGAACTCCAGATCAGAGATCATGCCCATAGCCAGCTCTTCGCCGTCTTCAAAGGAAAGCCCCGGCGCAAAGGCATCGCAAACCTCGTTTAGAATTTCTTTCACTTTACGTTTATCAAGGCTGTTCTGCAGCTTTTCCTTGAATATGGGTAGAAAACTTAAAAAAGATTTACGGTCAGGGAATAGCCGGCTAAATACTTTCTTTATATGCTCAATAATAGAAATATTTTCTTCATAAGCCTTGCTGATTTTGTCTGTGATCATCTGTGCGGTGGTTTCTTGAGAGACTATTTTTGATAAGCAATCAATGGCGTTTGTATAATTCAGCATTTCGTTATCCGGATTGTCAAAAATTAAACTCATGAGGTCTTCAGCCTCAAAAGAGGAAACAACATCCTGAAGAATAACCTGTATTTCCTCTTCTTCAGAAATAGCATGCTCGGTCATGCTTGCCCTGATTTTACTGATAATATTTAAAATGAGATGGCTTTCCGTAAGCGTGCAGCTTTCATCGCGCAGCATATACTGCGCGGCAACCTTTAAAAGGATGCTGATAATAACCGGCTCCTTTAACAGATCATACAGAACAGCAGCCTGCTCAGCATTAAGGGCAGGTATCTGGTCCGTAAAAAAGCGGAAAATTTCACTGCTGGAAAGCGTCAATAAACGCTCTTGGTCAATAGTAGCGTGTTTGCGATAATAATATTCGATTAGCTTTGCGGCCCGCGCGCCGCCTTGAGCCAGTTTAATTCTGGCTCCGCCTTCTTTCGCCAAAACTTCGGGGGCGGTGTTAAGCACCTCGATTAAAGCGGTAATGTCTGTGATCGTAATACCTATGTTGAAAGTGATTTGGCGGATAAACCTTTTCTGCAATTCTTCAATAAAAGATTCAATCCCGGGAGGCTTGTCAAGAGGAAGACACACATCAAGTGCATACAGCTTGCTTTCAAATATACGTATAGTCGCGATTTGTTTTTCCCCAAGAATATAATTTAAGTAATTAAAGAATTTCTCTAAGACCTGAAGCAGCATCTGGTGGCCTTTAGGATAAAGGTGTACTGCTTTTAGCATGCCAAAAAGATTTCCGGCAAACTGGCTGGCTATTTTTATTTCTGCGGGATTAAAATCATTTTTAGCTTTCTCTCTCTCTCTGCTCATTTTCTCCCCTAACCTGAATATTTCATGTTTAATATGAAATATTCGCCCGAAGGGCCGATAGATTAAATTGTTGCGTAATTTAATCCGGCTATCGGGGTATGCCGCAGCGCAACCTATTCTTGAGGAAATATGAAATAAGCGGGCTAAACAATTAGTATTATAACAGACACTATTGCAGAGGGCAAGCTGCTTTAGTGACGCGTCGCGGACGCGTAGCAAATAGCAAGTTAAAAGTTAAAAGGGAAAAGGGAAAAATAGTTACTAGTTATGAGTTGTAAATCACCTGCTAACCCTACTTCGCTAAGGCTTAAAAGGGCAATGGGCTATGGAGGACAGGGGGCTGATAGCGTGAAATTAAGTAGTGAGAAGAGAGAGAAAAGGCCGAAGTCCGAAGGATGAGGGACAAAGGAAGCGCATTAAGCTGACCAATTCCGGGTTAGCCTGTAATCGGGTGAAACACTTTTTCA
>JAKLQT010000166.1 GCA_022013205.1 Candidatus Omnitrophota bacterium
ATAACTAAAAAATTATCAGTCCAGTTATTAACTAGAGGCTGTAAATGGCATTGTCTGCCATCTCATTTTAAAATTCAGGGCAACAGAAAAACTTGTTTTTCTGATTGACTATGAATTGGTAAAATGAGCTTTCGACTTTGTCGAAACAGCATATAGTTAATCTTTTTTCGTGTCTTTCGTACATTTCGTAGTTTAAATATATATTATTTCTTCTCTCTGTGTCCTCTGCCCGCCTCGCCGTATTCCGACAGGCGAGGTCTCGCCACGCTTTTTGGCGGATACGCTCTGTGGTTAATTCTTTCATATCCTTTCTCGGCGCACTCATGCTTTATTTGACACTACCTAATCTTAATACATAACCTGGGTTATCCCTGATTACAACGATTATTAATTAAAAGTTTACAAAGATTAATTTCTATTAGCATATCACTCTAATCCATGTAATTAAGACAGCCTGCTGCCTCCCCTACATAGGATGTCTTAACATTTTCTTTACAATTGCCTTAAACATATTCATCACATAAGCCGGATCCTGAACAAAGCGTTTTACAACTTTTACATAAAAAGCTTTGGGATTTTTAAAAATAAGCCTGATGTAGAAAAAAAGCTTTTCTTTGGAAACCATTTTTTCCAGTTCCGATGGGGTGAATTCAGGCGTGGATATCACTCCTTTTTTCACCCCAAGAGTTTCACTTTTAAAATCCTTAACAAGATAATTGCCGTCAACGCATAGATCATATAGTCTTGTGCCCGGATATGGTGTTGCAATATAGTAATTAACATTGCTGACTTTTAATCTTCTTCCGAATTTAAATGTCCTTTTGATCTGTTCTTTAGTTTCTCCCGGAAAACCAATCACAAAAAAAGCGTCTGTTTCAAATCCATATTTATGCGCAAGATTTATTATATGTTCGGTCTTTTTCAGATCTAAAGGCTTATTTATTATTTTATGCAAAACATCCTGATCTCCTGATTCAATAGCCAGGCAAAGACGGTAGCATCCGCTCTCCTTCATCTTGATCAGCATCGCCTCATCCATAGCCCATAAAGCAACGCCGTTGGGCGTAGTCCAGAGCATATCAAGCTTTTCAGTTATCATTCTATCAAATATTTCAAGTGCCCTTTTTTTATCAAAGGTAAGGTTATCATCTTCAAACTGTATTTCCCGAACCCCATACTCCTCTTTCAGGCACTTTATCTCTTTAATAACGTTTTCCGCGGACCTGGCTCTGAATTTCTTGCCCCAGATAGGATGAATCGCACAAAAAATACATTCAGCCGGACATCCGCGTGATGTTATCATCGAGGTATTGGGCCTCTTTCTTGTTGTTACCCCGTGCGGCATGTTAATCTTAAAATACTTTTCCATATTCAGTAAATGCCGTGCAGGAAATGGAAGGTCGTCTAAATTTTCAATAAATGTTGTTTTCTGATTAATGATTATCTCATTATTCGATCGATAGCCAATACCATCAATAAGAGAAAGATCCTTGCCCTGTTTAAGATGCTCAAAAAGCTTAAGCGTGGTATATTCACCTTCTCCTAACACTACATAATCAATGTTATCATCCTCCAGCACTTGGGCGGCCAAAACACTCGGATGAGCTCCTCCCATTATCGTAATAATGCCCTTATCTACATCCTTGGCAAGATGAGCAATCTTATGGGCATTATGCGACTGCATGGAGAATAAGCAGGATATTCCGATTACATCCGGTTTATAATGAACAATCGCCTGCTTTATCTGATCAAAATCTAATCCATAACGGATTTTATCTTTACCCTCTGATATTTCCGTATGCCATCCTTCTACTGCAGCATCCAGTATTTTAACCTTAAACTTCTTTTCCAACACAGCGGCAATATAGGCAAGTCCTAAAGGCGGCTGGATTTCCTTAGTATAACTTTTGGAAATACTGCACGGCGGCTGGATCAAAAAAACTTTTTCAATTTTTGCATTTTTCAACATATTCAATCCTAAATCTTTGCATCAGGCTCAAGCAGTACCATCAGCGAGCAATTACCCAAAATACTAGCTGTAAATTGAGGAAAATATTTAAAGAAAAATTTACGCAAAGGCTGCGCAATCAATCTCCGAGGCAGACTTTTTAACTTATAATCAGCACTGACATCAGAACAGGTATAAACCATGTTCCTTACATTAAAACCACAATCCTTAAAAAGCCCCAGCGCACTTTTTTTACTATAGAATTTTATATGCCCTACTGTATTGGTAAAATGGCTTTTCTTTCCTCTAAGATTTACCTCAAAATTATCTTCAAGCGGCAGATGGCAAATCACATAATCACAACTCTCTCTAACATCTTTTAATAATGCAGCCGGATCTTGAATATGTTCAAGGATATCAATTAAAAGAGCAATAGAAATACCTGTTTGCTTTTTATAACTCTGCTTATCAAACACCGCTGAATAAAAACTGCCTTGTGGGAAACTCCTCTTTGCCTGATCTATTATCTCTTGCGAGAGGTCATATCCTATGGGATTAACCTGAATATCTTTAATTTTGAAATAATCCGACACTCGCTTAAGTATTTCACCTGTACCGCAGCCGATATCAATAAGATCGACCTCTGGGGCCAGCTGCTTAATAAAATCAGCCCTGATCAGCGTAATGATCTTATCCGCCTTCCATTTTGCGTCCTCTTTATGCCAACCAGGATTTTTCAGGGCATAATCACCGCTGTTATACATACTCTTATCTTTGCTCATAACACGCCTTCAATGATGCTTTTTATTTTATTAAGGTATTCATAATAGTTAAACCGTTCCTTTATTTTCTGCTGGGCATTAGCCGCAAGCTTCAAGCACTCATCCCTGTTTTCAATCAACTGCAGCATTTTTTCTGCCAATTCATGATAATCACAGGCTGTATAAAGCAGCCCGTCAATGCCTTCCTTAATTATTTCAGCCGGCCCCCCGAAATTTGTAGCAATAACCGCCGGCCCTGAGGCCATGGCCTGGAGTAAAGATGTCGGACATGGATCAGGTTGTTTTGAAGCAATAACAAAGATATCGATCTCACGCATTATATCCGGCACATCATTTCTGAAACCGGTAAATATAACATTTCTTTCCAAACCCAATTCCTGAACCATATCCATAAGATACTGTTTATAACTCTCTCCCTTTTTATCATAAAGCACATCCCCGACAATAAGAAATCTTGCCTTAGGAAAACTCTCTGTAACGATCTGAGCGGCTCGGATAAAATCGTCCACACATTTCCACTCAACCAGTAATCCGACCATAGAAAGAACTATATTATCTGTAATTGCGAGACTTTTTCTTATAGGTCCAAGCCTTAGGCCCGGATGATAGACTTGTTCATCAACGCAATTATGCAAATTTTGGGTTTTAGACCATAAAGCAGCCAGCGGAAGCCTTGCCGCATCTGAAACAACAACGATTTTTTTTACGATCGGGTGATTCCCGAAATAATTGCATAGTTTTCTTGATACACCCTTATCAAAGATACTATGCACATGCCAGATAAGCGGTACTTTCTTAATAGCTGAAGCAATGGTCGCGAACACAAATGTTCGAGCGGCATTAGCATATATCAGATCAGGCTTTTCTTCATCAATGATCAGGCATAATTTTAAGATTAGATAAGGCAGGCGAAGGATATAATTTATAACATCCCAGGTATTTTTTTTGCCCAGAGAATAATACCCCACTGGCAAGTACTTATATGCAATATTTCTTTTTTCAAGCTCACCGGTTAATGCTCCGGGACTTGGAATGACCACACAAAAATCAAAGTCATCTTTCATTCCGTCTATCAATGAAAGCAAAACTTTCTGTCCCCCGGAGATTTTGGCATATTGCTCCAAAAAAAGTATTTTTTTTACAGATTTTTCAACCATTTAGCGCTCCATCGCGTAAATCATTATCAATAGTCTCAAGTTCATTTTTTGTACAATTATAAAGCGCAAAAATAATCCCCACATTAATCCAGAACTGAACGGAATTTATAGCAGCTGCTCCAAAAGAAAACCAAATAAAATTCATAATGCTTGCCCATAATCCAAGCATCAGTTTTCCATGCACTGAAGTTTTATTGTTCTTATAATAGACAATTGCCCGTGTTGACAAAAAAAGTAAGAATACTAAAAATAATACTAGTCCGAATATGCCTCGCTCAGAAAGCAATGATAAATATTCGTTATGAACAGCCAAATCTTCCCATGGGAAAACCTCGTCATAAGGCCTATATTCAGAATACATATCCGTGGACATATATGGGCCCACACCTAAAAACGGTCTGTCCAAAAACATTCTGACATTAGCTATCCAGGCATCTCTGCGCCAACCAGCAATTAACAAAGGATTTTTATTTACAGCTTCAAAACGAGCTATTCTAAATATTGATTTAGCCAAATAAGTATTATTTTTATATATGTATTCCATATTCAAAAATGCAATCGTTGGCAAAAGAACTAAAACAATTAAAATTATAACTGCAAGATACCTTTTCCCTCTTACCCACAACATGCAAAGAAAAGTAAGGCTAATAGAAATTAATCCCAATCTGGAATAAGTTGAGAAAACCCCCAATAGCTGCAAAACAAAACATATATTTAAAAACTTTTTTCCCGGGAATAATTTTGACATTTTACAAACATAGGTAATCGGCAAAATCATCGTGACATACAAAGCAAAATAATTTGGATTTCGCCATCCTGCCCCACTTCGAAATATTGTCAAATGGCCCAAACTGGCCAAAGGGATAGGGCGGAACATTTGAAGAGCTGGCATAAACGATTGAAATATAGCAAAAATACTGGCAGCTGCAGAAACCGTAATCATTGCCTTAACAATCAAATAAATTTTTTCTTTATTATTGAGAAGCCTTGAAATCAAAAAGGACATTCCAATCAAATAGGTTAAAACTACAGTCCTGTATGTACTTATAAAAATATTTTCGGACAATAAAGTAGACATCAGCGTAAATGCGACAAAAAACAACAAAATTAAATATTCTAAAGACAGCCGCGCTAGATTTTTCAGCTTTTCCTTATCCTTGTATATCTGTATAGATCCCCAAACCAGAAAAGGGATAAAAAATACTTCTGTTATTCTTAAGAAAAAACTCCCGAACATTATTCTAAAATTATGAAAAGGTATACCAATAAAAATCAATATCAGCCAATCATAAACAGTAATCCTCCCCTTTTTCAAAGCCAGCAAAAATAAGAATAAAAGCAATAAGCCAATAAATAAAACAAGTTTGCCGGAAAAAGCCATAAACAGAGATGGTAACAATCCCCCGATTAAAAGGCAAAGCAATAAAGCTATTATTATCTTACTACGCTGCATATCTTTCATAATCTTCACAAGCGCTTATCCTCTGGTTTTAATTCCATTATTATACATATACATTTCGTTAATAGTTTTTTTACATTAAAAACAAGCGTTAAATATCCCCTCAAGAATATGCCTATTTATCAAAAGCCAATTATAAAAACTCATACGACCTCTGACAAACCCTCTTTCACTATTCAGCTCTTTTCGTTTTAAAGTTCTCTGTCTGTTTTAACACTTGAATTAAATAATTTTATTTTTCTCTTTTTGCCTATTCTTTTGATGTTATTAATTATACCAGCAAGCAATCTATTTTCACGAACCGCTTTAAATATTATATTGGCAAGGGAAAACAAAGTAAGCGAAATGATTTTAGATGAAAGTATCGCATCCAGATAATTCCCAGCTCTTTTTCTGATTTTAAGCGGTAACTTATTAAAAATACAATACAAATTCATCAACGCTCTGAAAAAATTACGGACAAAGATAATACGCGTCATAGTCACTTTATCAAAATTCAATGAGCTCCCCTCTACATAATCGGTAATAACGCGGTCAGTCAACAAACCTTTATCCTCACATAACTTATGCAAAGATGTTTTTGGAAAAGGGTAAAATATTGAAGTATATGTAAAATCTGTATCTAAGCGTACATTTAACTTTACAGTATCCAGCAATTGATCTGCTCCTTCACCGGGCAAACCAACCATATTAAAAGTAGCGAATTCAATACCGTATTTCTTGCATAATTTTGCAGCTTGAATCAGAACATCATCAGACATATTTCTCTGCAAAATTCCGTTTCTAAGCTCCTCATTACCGCTTTCCAGTCCAATAATAACTCTTCTACAGCCAGCCTCGTGCATCATGCTGGTAATATCCTCATTTGCCAGGTAATTAGCCCTCATATTGCACCTAAAAGGCAACTTTATTTGCTGTTTATACTTTTGTGTGAATTCCTTAAACCATTCTTTTTTTAAGGCTAAGATATCATCATAAAAACCAATCAGCTTTGTCTGCGGATACAGTTTTATAACTGAGAGAATCTCCTGTATAACATTATCTACGCTTCTAAAACGCACCCAGTCCTGATCTTCTTCTGCAATAC
>JAKLQT010000167.1 GCA_022013205.1 Candidatus Omnitrophota bacterium
ATAAAGGCATATTTAGCAACTGAGGGCAAAGACATAAATGATTTTACGCAGGTTGATTTGGCAAAGATGTTTTATGTGAACAGATCAACGATAATCGATGGATTGCGGTGATTTTGTGCTGTGAGCTAAGAGTTTTTGCTTTTGCTAAGAGCTATGCGAACTAATATCTTGGTGTTGCGGTGATAAGTAATTTAAAAATAATTAGGGAAGCGGTTAAGCTCAGAAGGCAAAAGGTGAGAGACGAAGGGAAATAGTCAAAAAGAATAGGATAGTTGACTTTTATAGTTGCAAATATACGTCGGATGATATATACTATTATTGCACGATGAATCAGATGATAATAGGAGAAACTGATGGATAGAGATGGAATAATTGAAGCCCTGCTTTTGTGGAATTTCTGGGAAAAAGAAATTGATACCGGTATTCCAAGACCTGGATATTTAGCGTGTATAAAAAAGTTTTTGGTTACCGATGAAGTTGTAGTTTTAACCGGTGTCCGGCGCTCTGGTAAAAGCACTATTCTTCTGCAGGCATTGTCTGAGTTATTTAAGAGTAAAGTCCCAAAGATTAACACGCTTTATGTTAATTTCGAGGATCCGAAATTCTATAATTTTCTGAATGTTGATTTGCTGGACAACATTTGGCAGGCATATATAGATTACCTTAAGCCCAAGGGTAAGGTGTATCTTGTTCTCGACGAAGTTCAGAAAGTACAGGGATGGGAACACTGGGTAAGGTCTAAATATGACCGTAAGGAAGATGTAAAGATTTTTGTTACAGGATCTAACGCGGAGCTTCTTTCTCCGGAATTTGCCACGGTACTTACCGGCAGGCATTTTCAAGTGCCGGTTACGCCATTAAGCTTTGGAGAATTCCTGAGCTTTAAGGGCATAAAGGCGGATTCAGGCAGATTGTGGTATGTAAAAAATAAAAATAAACTATTTAACTTAACCCGAGAGTACCTTGCAACCGGAGGGTTTCCCAAAGTAGTGTTAACCAAAGGCGAATTACTGCGTAAAGAACTGCTTTTGCAGTATTTTAATGATATCCTTACAAAAGATGTCGTAGAAAGATACAAAATTAAAGATGTAAGCAAACTTAAAAATCTGGCGTTATTTTACAATACCAATTTTACCCGAAGTTACAGCTTTAATAAGGTTAAAAAGGTGGCGGATTTTGCCCTATCGCTGGATTCTGTTCAACGTTTTTCCCACTATATGGAGAACGCGTTTTTAATTTCTTTTTTACGGCGTTTTTCTTTTTCTCTGAGAAACCAGATGCAGGCTCAGCGTAAAGTTTATCTTGTGGACAACGGAATGCGTAATGCCGTAGCGTTTAAATTTTCAGAGGACAAGGGTAAATTACTGGAAAACGCGGTATATCAACAATTGCAATGCGGAAATAAGGAAATTTTCTATTTTTCCGAAAAAAATGAAGTGGATTTTGTTTGTAAAGAAGGATTGAAGGTTAACGAATTGTATAATGTGTGCTATAGCCTGGAAAACAAGGAGACCCTTTTAAGAGAGGTTTCTGCGCTGGTTGAAGCTATGAAGTATTTCAAATTAAAGGAATCTTCGATAATTATCGCCGAGGGCCGCGGTGAGAAGATAAAAGAACAAGATTTTACAATAACTATAGTGCCTTTTTGTGAATGGGCACTGCAATCGGGGGACAAATGACGAAAAACGGTAAAAAGGTAACGCGGTAGCGCAACCCGCCCGCCTTGCCATCTCGGGAAGCTTACTCAGGGCGTCGAGGCTGGTATCGTAAAAAAAGGCAACGTTGAACGGCCAAAAGCCGAAAAACGGTCATAGATCAAGCGTTTGTTTTTTACCGATAGCCGTAACCGTAAGACGCCTGTCCGCCATGCGGTGTGGCGGAGGCATCGCAACCGGGGGACGAAAGACGAAGGGAATTTCAATGCGGGTTTGGAGGAGGTTTCGGTTCAGTACGAGCCACGAGCTATGAGCTAATTCTTGCAGTTTTTTTATTATACGGCTACCTGTCCTCCGACCTGTCCTCCGACCTGTCCTCCGACCTGTCCTCCGACCTGTCCTCCGAAGCTTTAGCGAAGGAGGAAGCTTTCTTGACCTTCGAAGTCTTGACGAAGTAGGTAGCGAAGGAGGAAGCTTTCTTGACCTTCGAAGTCTTGACGAAGTAGGTAGCGAAGGAGGATGAGCCAAGAGCTAATTTACTTAAAAAGGGTGTTGTGCTTATAAAGCAATACATTAGAAATAACAATATAAAATCACCACTTTAAAATTGTAAACATGACTATAACTGCTTTATCTTAAAGGAGATGGATGATTACTGAGAGCAATAATATCCGTGAAGATAAAATATTACGCACGGTATTTACTAAGCTTTGTCAAGAAATTGATAAGCCTTATATTTCTATACTTATCGGTCCTCGGCAGGTAGGGAAAACATACCTACTTCGAGAGTTGGAAAGTTTTGTTCGAAATAAAGGGCTTCGAGTCCGATTTTTTAATCTGGAAAATCCGGACGATCTGAATTTGTTTAATCAAGATGAGTCAGGAATTGCTTCAATGCTTGGCTCTGCGGGAGATGTTGTTTTCCTTGATGAATTTCATTACTTAAAAAATGCGACAAAAATTTTTAAAATGCTATATGATACACATACACGTGTTAAAATATATGCGTCCGGCTCTTCTTCAATTGAAATACATAAACACCTCAAGGAAAGTCTTGCGGGGAGGTTTCGAAAAACAGTATTAGGACCTCTTATTTGTGATGAATACCAGAATGCGGGTTTGTGGGATAAAGATACGTTTTTTCGATTTGGCGGTATGCCGGGATTAGTGCATGAGAAGACGGAAATAGAAAAAATGGCGCTTCTTCATAATATTGTGGAAACATATTTGATGAAGGATATCAAAGCCCTCATTAAAGAAGAGAATATACGCGCTTTTAATCATCTTTTGCATCTTATGGCATCTTGGCAGGGGGGTTGCGTCATTGGCACGGGAAATAGGGCTCTCGAATCCTGCTATTCAGCATTACTTAAGTATTTTGGAGGCTACCTTTGTTTGTTTCGGTGTGAGTAGCTTTAGCGGCAATCTTAGCAATGAATTGAAGAAAACAAAAAAATATTACTTCTACGATGGCGGTATAGTTAATAGTTTGCTGAAAAACTTTGCTGCGCTGCCTGAACGCGAAATGAGTGGTTTTTTGCTTGAAGCATTTGTTTTTAGGCATCTTTTGAGCCAATTAAAAGAAAATATGGAACTTCGTTTTTGGCGTACGCGTACCGGGGAAGAAATAGACTTAATTCTCTTAAAGGATCAGGTGCCGTATCCCATTGAAGTAAAAATGAAAAGAAAGGGATTACGCGAGTTAAAAGGAATGAAGAAGTTTCTTCATGCTTACCCACGCGTAACACACGCATTTTGTATAACCTTTGATGAAGAAGGACATGATTATCTTGAAGGGAAAGACATTTTTACTCTTCCCTGTGATCGTGTGAGTGAGATTTTTGATAACATTCGGTGATTATATAAGTTATTAAGCTTTATGACCTTTAAAATAGGTGGATTTTCGTCTTATTGAGTGAAGCGCCTGCCCGCCAAGCATTAAGGAGGGGGCATCGCAACCGCTAACCTAAGACGAGTTTAATTTTGCATCAGCTTTTGCTTTTACTATGAGCTATCGACCATCAGCTATGAGCTTAAGCGTCTTTTGCTTTTACTATGAGCCATAACCTTTTATAACTATTGCTGTTACGAGCTGTTACGAGCTTGTAAGAACATAAAATATGTGGTAAGCTTTACGACCTTTGGAACAAGGGTATTTGCGAATGTTGTTTGTTGAACTGCGGTTTTTAAATAGATAGATTTGAGTCAGGATAAAGTAAAGAATGACATTGGGATAAATGACAAGGTTAGGGGTTAGTCAAATTAATTTGTCAATAGTTTAGACCTGACCCCCCCATTATTAAAAGTTTCCTTGCAAGAAGGAAATATTGTGGTATAATTATCTTTATGGAGAAGAAATAATGAAGGAAGTTTTTAGCCAATTGATAACGGATTTACATGCTGAAGTCCTGCCGCGTCCAATTCCCAGGGCTGTATGCTTGAAGAAGCTGCCCCAAATGGTGCGTAAAGCGCATATTTTTGTTGGTATGCGTAGAAGTGGGAAAACATGGGTTATGTATCAGCATATGCAATCGCTCATAGCTTCCGGGGTAGATAAGCGTAATATTCTTTATCTTAATTTTGAAGATGACCTCTTGTCATCAATGAGAGTTTCAGATTTTCAATCTATTTTAGATGCTTATTTTATACTTTATCCCGATCTTATTCTTTCTAATGATTTGCATTTCTTTTTTGATGAAATCCATGAAGTCAATGGGTGGGAAAAATTTATTCGCCGTTTACTTGATAAAGAAAAAATGGAAATATATATATCAGGTTCATCCGCGAAGCTTTTGAGTAAAGAGATTGCGAGTTCTCTCAGAGGCAGGACTATAGTATATGAGATTTTTCCATTTAGTTTTGCTGAGTTTCTTCGGTCTAAAGGCATTGAATATTCTGTCAATACATCGACAAAGCAAAAAGCGCGTATTGTTCATTATTCAAAAGAGTTTTTGATGTTCGGCGGTTTCCCTGAGACGATTTCAATAGAAAAAAGTTTTTTTATTCAGCTTTTACAAGGATATGTAAATACTGTCATATATCGTGATATTATCGAAAGGTACAATATAGGAAATATATCCATTGTTCATGAATTTATAGTTTATTGTTTACAAAATAGTGTGTCATTGCTGAGTTTGCATAAAGTATACCAACGTTTTAAATCTCAAAAAAAATCCGTGGGAAAAGCGCTTTTATATGAATTGATAGGGTATCTTGAAGATGTATATTGTATTTTTTCTGTTCCCCTTTATACGTATTCTTTCAATAAGCGTTCTTTGAATCCTAAAAAAATATACGCTGTTGATCAGGGGCTTATTACCGCTTACACAATTAAACCTGAATTTGAATATGCCGCGAGACTTGAGAATGCTGTTTTTTGCGCGTTACGGCGAAAGAGGGAGAACATTTTTTATTATAAAACAAAAACAGGATATGAGATTGATTTTGTGGTTACTCTCTCAAGCGGAAAGAATATACTAATTCAGGTTTGTACAAATATGAAAAATAGCGAAACATCAAAACGCGAAATCCGCGCGCTTACTGCCGGTATGGAAGAACTTAATATTAAAGAAGCAACGATTGTTACAACAGATGAAGAACGTATAATTAATGACAATAATAAATTAATTCATTGTGTGCCGTATTGGAAGTGGGTTTTGAGGGAATAGGAAACTTTTATACTTTTATGTTCGTACCCTATGCTTCTCAAAAATAATAAGAAAAGTTTGAAACAGGGGATTTGCGGGCTTTTTGACGCGGGGTGAAGAACAAGGTTTCAGGGCGGCAAGGCAATTTGTTAATAGTGTATGTTTGACCCCCTATTCTTTTAAGTATTTACCGCAGACGCTGTCTTTTTTAGACGATACGGGCATCGCAACCGACAACCTAAGACGAGTTTTGGCGTTGCAACAGTTTTTAGTTTTTGAGCGGCCAAAAACCGTAACCCAAACCGTAAGACGAAACGGGCATCGCGACCGATAACCGAAGACGAGCTTAGAATTAGTATAGTTGGGGTTAGAGTTATTAGTTTGGAGAGTAAGGAGTCCGATTTAAAGGGAACATGTAGTCAAGTCGAGACTTGACCCTCGGATCTTCTTTATGACCCTCGGATCTTCTTTAAAGTGGATCAATTGCAGGAGTATATTTTAAAGTTAAATTATTAGACCAACTGGCAGGTAAAAATTCATTGACAAACAACCAGTAAGTTAGTAAAATGTTAACATACTGGAGGATGGATTATGCTTTTGGCTTTAAGAAACGCGGTTCTAACTGAAGAATTTGATTATGGATTTATTAAACACGCCCTTTGCGCGTATAAGAATCCGCGTGTTAAGATAAATGACCTTTTGAAAAAGGGTAAAATCATACGGGTAAAGAAAGGGCTTTACGTGTTTGGCCCTGATTTAGCCAGGGAACCATATTCAAAAGATGTTCTGGCTAATTTGATATACGGGCCTTCTTATATATCTCTTGAATCCGCTCTTTCTTTTTACGGCTTGATTCCCGAACGTGTAGAGGCCATTACCAGTATAACAAGCAAAAGAAAAAAGCTTTTTAATACACCAGTAGGTATTTTTTCTTACAGATACATAAATCCCGCGATTTATTCTTATGGGGTAACTCTTCATGAACTGGATAAGAATCATTCAATCTTAATTGCCTCAAAAGAAAAAGCACTTTCAGATATGCTTTATTTTTCTGTTAAGATGAAAGATGAGCCTCAAATAAAAAAGTATCTTTTTGATGATTTGCGAATTGATATTGAAGGAATTAAAGATTTTGATCTTAAGAAAATAAATAGATTATCCGGGCTGTATGGGCACAATATAAATCTTTTTCATAATTTTTTAAGGGGTTTAAAATGAATGACGCGGTGAAGGTAATGCTTGACAGATACAATTGCGCCAGCACGAATGATTATGAGAACGCGCTAAAAGAAATCATTCAGGAGATAGCCTTGCTTGGGCTTTGGCGTTCTAAATTTTTTGAGAAAGGCGCTTTTTATGGCGGCTCAGCTTTAAGAATATTATATGGGCTTGACCGATTTTCAGAAGACTTGGATTTTTCACTTTTAGAGAAGGACACGAATTTTTCATTTAAGGGCTACTGCCGGGCGATTGAAGATGAGTTAAAAAGTTTCGGTTTTTCTGTTAGTGTTGAAAGTAAACAGAAAAAGATGGGAACAGATATTGATTCTGTGTTTATCAAGGCAGGGACATTGAAAAATATAATTAGTATCGCTATATCCGAATCTGTGAAAAAAAAGATACATCAGGGGAAAACGATGAAGATAAAGCTGGAAATTGACAAAAACCCTCCCGGGGGTTTTAGTACTGAAGCCAGATATCTTTTGCAGCCTGTACCTTTTTTTGTTAATACATATACCTTGCCGCATCTTTTCGCTGGAAAAATGCACGCGATATTATGCAGGCCATGGGTAAATAGAGTCAAAGGCCGCGACTGGTATGATTTTGTATGGTATGTGGGAAGATGTACATCTGTCGGGCTGAAACATCTGGAAGATAGGATGAAACAGACGGGGCATCTTAAGTCAAGCGAGGTGTTAACAGAAGAAAATTTTAAGCAAAGGCTTCTGGAAAAGATTGACTCCATAGATTTTGATAAAGCAAAAAAAGATGTTGAGAATTTATTAAAAGATACCTCATCACTTAAACTCTGGTGTAAAGAATTTTTTAGAGTTATTTGCGAGAAAATTAAATTTCAGTAAAACACAGTGACTATCATTTCAATGCGGGTGGAAGAAGGGTTTAGCTTAAAACGCGGTAAAAGCTAATTTGGAAATAATTAGGGAAGCGGTTAAGCTCAGAAGGCAAAAGGGAAGGG
>JAKLQT010000168.1 GCA_022013205.1 Candidatus Omnitrophota bacterium
AGAAAGCAAAGTGAAATTTGTTGATAATGTGGCAATAATGATTGTTCCCTTCGATAGAATAGACAAAAGCTTTTTGAATGATTTTGGTGAAAAACTTCATGAGATCATAGGTATTAAATATATTGTTAGCAGTGAAAATATAGCTATGGGTAGTCCAGATAGGCAAATAGAACAACAGTATGATGCCAGACGGTTGAGAGATGTACTAAAAGAGAAATTTAATATACAGCAATCTTCACCCATCGTTGGGTATTTAGGTATAACAGATAAAGATATTTTTACAAAGAATTACAATTTTTTATTTGGATGGGCTGGTCAAGGATATGGAGTGGTGTCATGTTTTCAATTTAAAGAAGGAGTAGTTATCCCTAGTAATGATAAATTTCTGAATACTGTTGTTAAGCAAGGAGTGTCTAGTTCTTTACATATTTTAGGCGTAAAGCGGAATCCCGCAGATTTGCTTTCATCCTCGGCTTGTCTGTCCCGCTACATTTAAAGCAGGAAAAGCCGCGGTTTTCAAAGCATGCGGGATAGAAAATATCAATAAGTTCCGGAAATATTGCTTTTAACCAGGAAATCCCTTTTGTTTTTGGGCTTTTCCTACAGCTTCGTTAGACGAATAGAGAAAAAGTAAAGTTTTGATGAATAATAAAAATAAGAGAATAATTGATAGAAAAAAATTACACCCACGAATTTTGGGAACAGGTCTAAAAGCATGCAACATTTACACTCAATGGCATAGTGGAGGATATCAACTTCGATTTCCATTTCAATGTAAAAAGTGTTTATATAAAGAAAGAGTAGACAAAATAGGAAGATATTGGGTTACAGTGCTGTTTTTGCCTCTATTGCCCTTACAGGATTATTGCGCAGTGGGCTACTGTCCGCATTGCCAGGTATGGTCATCTACTGCTTTAAAAAATATAAAAGATTTGCATGGCAATACCGCAGAATATTTAATCGAAGATAAACTGCTAAAAGGTATATCGTATCAGGGAATTGGGACAAGAAGTTATTATAATATTTCTGGATATAGAGATTATGTTTTAAAGCAATGTGCTGTTTATTCGATAGTCATCTCCATAATAGGTATTATCTTAGCAATCATAATACCAGGCATAAGAATATGGACACCTTTATTTCCGATATTAGGCTGGATAATTGGTAATTCTGATTGCATTTCTAGTGCAGAATATAAGCCTACTGTGAAAAAAGTATGGGCATTTAGTCCAGATGAACAGGAAAAATACAGAATTAAAATGCATAAGATGTTCTATAAAAAGTGGAAACATCATTTTCATCCATACTAATTACGATTCCGGAAAAAATAATTATTTAATGAAATTACAGGTAAAAGTAGAAACTAATTAAATATAGTGATATCTCAATAAAGATGATAAAATGAAATCATTTTTTAATAAAATTGCTACCTACTAAATAGTGCGGATTTTTTCCGCGGCTAAAGCCGCTCCAAAAACCGCTCATTTCTAATGTTACCAGCTTACTTTAACACCAGCAAAGATCCACCTTCCCGGCATGGGAATATCCGCTTTGCGGCTGTAGCTGTGGTTGAAGAGATTATCTATATTAATAAAAATATTATATGATTTTATTTCCTTTACGAATGAGGTATTCACTATAAAGTCTCCTGCATTGTCAATCCTCTGAAGATACTGCATCTCGGCTTTTGAGGATATACTATGCGGCAGAAGAAATTCTCCGGCAAGAACAAATTTGTGTTTCAAGTAATCAAAAACATATTTAGACACAAGCTCATTTTCCTGAGAGTTTCTTCTTACATAGGAATATTCAAAAGAGAACCCCTTTAAAGCAGGATTAAATTCGTTCAAACCTTCAGGGTAGATTTTCAAGCCGGCATCAATGCCTTCTGTGGTTACTCTGGAGACATTTCTTATTTCATACACGGTTTGAGACTTTTCTCTTACCCAATCAATAAGGTTTTCCCCTTTTCGCCTGAAAACCGTAAACTCTATGGAAAAACCCAAAGCCGCATAATCAGCACCCAGTTCATAGTTATTGGATTCTTCAGGCACGAGAGACGGGTTGCCTATGTTTGCCGGGCTGCTATAATACAATTCCGTGAATGTCGGGACGCGGGATGCTTGGCTGAAGCTTGAGCGCAGCTTTAGGTTATCACTAAGCATATACCCGCCGCTTAGCTCAGGCACAAAAACATCTTCAAATGCCTCATGAAAATAACCGGTGGCTCCCAGGGAAAGGATCGTGCGCCCTATTCTTCCCGAATAAACAGAATAAAGCGTATTGCGCTGCCTCTGCCGATCACCCAGGCTTGAACTATCGATACTTTCTGCGGCAATATCAACTCCGAAAAAAATTTCCCCCAGGGGAAATTCATGGACCATATCAAGCTTTGCCCCTAAGACGCGGTTTGTATGCAGATTTTCATAGAATGATGGATTTGATCTATCAAGCAGGAAACGATCCTCATGGCGGCGCATATATACCTGCGGATTAAAGTATAAATTTTCCCAGTCTGACTTTAATCCCAGGCTCGTAAAGACTGTTTTTGTAAACTCCCTCTGGCCGGGGAAAAATTCAGAATAAAAACCGTTTGCCCCGAATTCCTTATCCATGAATCCAAAGATAAATTCCATCTTGCCAAAGCTGTTTTCTAAAAAACTCGCATGGGATATTTTCAAGGTCCTGAAATCAGTATTATATCGGTATCCGCTGCTGGAGGTAATCCCCGCGCTGGTTCTTGAAAAAATACTGCCCGCCGGGTACGAGACTGAGAGCATCTGGTTTGAATAGTCATTGTCACCAAAAACAGAACTTGCTTTTATTTCCTGTTTTTTTTGAACTGTAGGCTTTTTTGTAACAAAGCTTATTGACCCTCCCTGGCGCGAAGCGGCATTAACTGCGGCTGAGGGGCCGCTGATGAGAATAACTTTATCAAAATCGTCAATAAAAAAAGGAATGTCCGCGCTGAAATGCCCGGTCTGAGGGTCGTTAACCTTTACCCCGTTGATCAGAAAATCTGTCTGCTCAAAACTTGCCCCTCTTATCTGCCAATCAGACTGTATATCAAATACCCCTCTCTGGGCAATATCTAATACGCTTGCCTGATCCAAAGAACCTGTAAGAGATTGGCTGCTGGTTTGCCGGCTGCTGTCAATAAAGGTTATATGTCTGAGCGAATTAGCGCAATACTCATCAATCAATGACGGATATACGACCACAGGCTCAAGATAATAAACAGCGGATTCGGTGTCCTTGGCAAAGCCCTCAGAATGCAGGCAGGCCGCGAACAAGACGGTAAGCAATATAATTAAAAAAAATCTACTATGCCTCTGCTTCATAAAATTCCTTCTATTGTTAACCATTATATATTTTTCAGTTAACATTGCAACTAAAAAATTTTACCCGCCTATCAGTTTATTCTCAATTAAGAGGCTGATAATTCTTTTGACAGCGCCCTGATTTTTCAAAACTAAAGCCTTGGCATTGGCCGCCAGGCTCTTCCTTTTGCCTTTGTCCCGGATAAGCTCATCCAAGCAACGCGTCAGATCCTCTTCGTTATCCACTGAAACTGCCGCTTTGCATGACAAGAACATCTTTTCTATCTCATGAAAGTTGAACATGTATTTTCCGAATATAATCGGCTTAAGGCAAAGTGCCGGTTCAATCGGGTTCTGCCCTCCGTGTTTCACAAGGCTGCCGCCGATAAAAACAATATCAGCTGATTTATAAACTTGAGCCAAGACACCCATAATATCAAGCACCATGACATCCTCATGCCTTATCCGCAGTCCCTCCCGCATTATCTCACTCAAGCGTTTACTGCTTAAGCCGTATTTGCCTAAGATCCGCTCTACCTCAAGGGCACGATGAGGGTGACGGGGAGCTATAAGCAGACGGATATTATTGTGCTTTTGCTTAAGATGCATGAATACTCTTGAGAGCATCTCCTCTTCATTATCATGCGTACTGCCTGCTACAATCAGCAGCTCATTTTTACCCATTTTAAGCTCAGGTAATTGTTTATCAGGCGCAACACTCACCTGATCAAACTTGATATTACCGACGATCTGAACGTTTTGGGGCCTTGCCCCAAGATCAATAATCCTCTGCGCGTCTTTGCCGCTTTGCATACACAGCAGGCCTATTCTTTTAATGATCGGAGCAAAAACAAAAGAAAACTTTTTATACCGCGGATATGCCTCGTCAGAAATACGCCCATTAGCGATAATTACAGGTATTTTTCTTTCGGCAGCAATGCGGATCATGTTCGGCCAGAGTTCTGTCTCCAAAATTATGAGTATTCTCGGATTTATCAAGGAAAGTGTTTTTTTGACAATAACGCTCAGATCAAAAGGTAAATATATAATAATATCCTCATTCTCTGCTATCTGTTTCGCAACCGTATTTCCGGTAGGCGTGATCGTAGAAATAACAAATCGCAGGTTCGGAAATAATGCCCTCAATTGTTCAATGAGAGGCGCCGCTGCTTTCATCTCTCCTACGCTCACAGCATGCACCCAGGCAAAATTATCATTCTGCTTAAGCGCTTTTTTTACCTCCTGCGAATATATGCCAAAACGCTGCCTTAGCCCTATCCTGCGCTTTCCCTTAAAAAGCAGTGACGGAAGGTAAAAAAATGCCAACAGCAAATAAATAACATCAAACAATATCGTCATAATATATCCCAACTCCTAGATAGAAAACACTTTTTCTTTGCTCATAAAACAAACAGGGGGAATTATATTTGCGGATTTTAATATTGATTTTGCCATGGATGAGTAAAATCAATATTTACCTCGCAGACAGTCATGGATGGTTGTCGAGAATGAGTAAATACAATTTCACCTGGTTGTTTGCTCCGCGCTACTTCTTAAATAACTTCTTCACCTTTTAAGTGATTACACATCAATAGATTATATGATTTCTTCCAACTCAG
>JAKLQT010000169.1 GCA_022013205.1 Candidatus Omnitrophota bacterium
ATATTTTTTGGGAGATAAAAGGACAGATGAATTTACAAAAGGAAAGATTAGCCGGAATCATAAAAGATCTAAAAAAAGACAAGCAACTATTGGCTGTATTTTTAAAATATCTATAAGTATTCTCACTATTAACAAGTTGAACCGCGGGAACATTTAAAACATTTTGAAAATACAGTAAACTTTTTGAAACTGCTTCGTCCGAAAATTTCGCTTCTACAAGCAAAACAGGATTATTATTATCCGCTATAAGAAAATCAACCTCTTCTTTCGCCTTATTGCGGATAAAATGCAAAGTGAACCTTCCCAGTCCATAATCATTCCAATTAGTTATAGCCCTGAACAACTCAAGCGCGACCATATTTTCAAACATACTGCCTTTTTCCTGAATTTCCGTATAATTAAAAAGATAAAGCTTTTTCTCCTTTGAAATAGCTCTGCTTACTTTTTGGGTCCAGGGTGATATCCTGAAAATAAGATAGAAAGATTCAAATAACGCCAGCCAGTTTTTTACGCTGTCAAACGCTGTCTGGATATCCCGCGCGAGGTTATTAATGGACAAAGGGCTTCCGACTTTTGACGGAAGCAAGGAAAACAACAAATCCACAGAGTTAATTCTTCTTATATCTGCCGCATCCCTAATGTCCTCCCTGACAATCTGATGATAGTAATTTAAGGACCACTTGTTTAAAAACGCTTTTGTTCCCTTTACAAAAGGCTCGGGGAAACCGCCTGTATTAAAAAGAGAATTCCATATTTTCTTTGTAGATTGCGCCTTATTTATATCAAAATTTTTTAAAGGAGTATGCATGAAATCACTAAAACCCCTATTCTCTTTACTTAATTCAGCAACTGTAAACGGAAAAAGGCGGAATTTAAAATACCTTCCGGCAAGAGAATCCCCCCCCTTCTGATAAGTATCAAGCCGGCCGCTGCCGGAAACAAGAAAAACATACTCATTTTTAAACTCATCATATATGCCTTTTAAATAATTTTTCCATTGCCTGTATTTATGTATTTCATCTAATATAATCAGAGGATTACTGGAGTCAACCCGGTTTATATGCTGAAAAAACGCGGGATCTTTAATTAGTAAATTTTTATTAGAAGCGATATCCCAGTTAAAATAATATTTATTAGAATAGCCCCCGGCAATTAATTTAGCAAGCGTGGTTTTCCCTACCTGCCGCGGGCCGCTTAAAAAAATCATCTGTTTTTCAGATGATAAGGATTCCCACAAATTAAGGTATGATTTTCTCTTTAGCATATTACTATTTTAAACCATATTGGAAAATAGTCAAGACTATTTTCAATTACACTCAACCGGATAACCAAATCCCCCGCATGCGCGGTTAATGCATGCTTTACACTTTTTAGTTGAATCAACCGCCCCCGCCATAAAGCTTGGCGAGGCAGGCGCTTCGCTCGATAAACGCTGATACTAATTACCTCATTTTAAAATCAAATAAATGTCCGGCAACTTTCAGGAATGCCCGGCCAAAGTATTTTATATCATCCATATCCCTGATACTTAATATTTTCCTTGCTATGAATTCCGGAGAATAACTGACTGAATATAAGCTTTGCACAAGCTCAAGCAGTTTCTCTTTGTCAAAACCAATTTTCATTACCGGATTTTTCATGTCATAATATGACCAATCATAGTTGTAAAGCAGATTTTTCTCCTTGCATTCAGCAAAAAGCGGCGTGCCCGGATACGGGATAACCACGGTTGACTGCATCGTATAAGCATAATCCTTTTTTAACAACCATTTCCCCAGATTAAGCGTTTTTTGCGCGTCTTCATAGCTTTCCCAGGGATAGCCGAACATAATCGTAATATGCGGATAAAGGCCGGCTCGCCTTGCGCTTTTGCAGGACTGCATAATAGTATCAACCGTCAGGTTTTTCTTAATCCTGTCCAATGTCGTTTGATTTGCCGATTCTATGCCGAAAAGCAGGAATCTAAACCCGGCCTTTCGCATAAGCTTATAATCATCATCCGTCAAAGCTCCAAAACGCATGTTACAATCAAGATTGATTTTCCTGTTATATCCTCTGGATATCATCCCTCTGCAAAAACTTCTCAGCCACTCTCCGACAGGAAAACTGCCGGAATCGTCCATTATTTCCTTTACCTTATACTTTTCAATCAATATGCCTATTTCATCAATAACATTATCCACTTTTCTTTGCCTGAATTCAGGGTAAAGGGTGGTCCAACTGCAATACGTGCACTTTCCCCACCAGCAGTCGCGGCCGCTCATAATATAGGTTCCCGGAGTACGGCGGAAATTACCGTTCTTATAAGCATAAAGCTTCCAGTCAGTCAAATCTCGGTCAATAAACGGCAATGAATTCAGGTTATGGTCAAGCTTAAACTGTCCCGAATTCTTTATTTCGCTGCCCTGACGATACCAGATCCCCGGCTCGAGATCAGCGTCCAGCGTATAGCGTTGGGGGTTTAACTTTAATTCTTTTAATGCCGTACACAAATCTAACAGAAGAAAATCATAATCTCCTCCGGTCAGAACAAAATCAACCTTTGAATTGCGCATAGACTCTTCCGGCATAGCCGTAACATGGTCTCCGAATAATACAGTAGTCAGAGGCCAGATATCAGAAGACAGATTTTTAAGGTCATTTATTATCTTCCAGTGTTCCTGAACCACGGGAGTTTTAGTTTCCATGGCTATTACGTCCGGCTGTTCTTTTTTTATGAAATCAAGAAACTGCGCATATGTCCATTCCTGCGCGATACAATCGTTCCAGATAACCTCAAACCCCTCTTTTTTAAGCAAAGAAGCTGCCTGCGCGGGTACAACCGGATAAATATATGTCGGGTCTTTAAAATACTGGAACTGCCTGTTCTGGGAAAGCAGCGGAACGCCTTTTTCTGAATTTAACGGCGGATAGGAGATAATAACTTTCATAATTAGTTAAAAGTCCTTAAAGTTAATAAAGTTCATAAAGTTTTGATGAAGCCGGACAATAGCTTTGAAATTTCCAAGCATTGACCTTACTTCCGCGCACGATCCTTTAGCTATAAAAAGAAAATTTCTAAACTCTTTATTCGTGTTGCGTTCAAATCCTTCTGCTGTGTTATTCATAATGGAAACAGCCGCTCTTTGTATTTGATCTTTAAAGCCAAAATCTTTACAACTTTTAAATTCAAGATAAATATCTAAAGTTAATTTTTTAGCTTTTTGCCATGCGATTATATCTTCAAATTTTTCGACCTTCATTTTTTTTACTTTCAGTTTTTAAGAACTTATTCCCGCGCTTTACAACTTTATAACTTTCAAACTTTACAAACTTTCAAACTAAATACTTTATAACTTTATAACTTTACAAACTTTCAACTCTAAATACTTTCTACTTTATAACTATCACATTTCTTCTTTGAGTTTGCTTGCTAAAAGCCCTTTAAGCAAAAATATTCCATAGCAAAAATGCGTCCCAACAATCCCGAATACAACGGGAAAAACAAGCTTCACCTTTACTAACGGCCCGACTATTTTATCCCTCAATAGGCTATAGATAACATTAATAAGGATTATTACAAAATAGGCTGCCATACTGAATAAATACGCCAATGCGATTTTCTTATTTAAGAAAGATAAGCCCCCTCCGGCCAAAACATACGCTACAAACAAACTGGGTATAAAATAAGCTAATCTTAACGATGTCTCCGGGAAACGCTTGGCAAAATAGCCGCGGTGCAAGGCATAATTAGCCACTTGTTTAAAATGAGATAATCCTAATTCACGGCGGTGGTGATGCACTAGTACCGCCGGATCGTATACAATCTTTTTGCCTGATTTTTTCGTAATATCCAGGCACAACTTAGTATCCTCGCCCGGCCAGAAGGTATTGTCAAATCCTCCCAGGCCTTCAAAGATATCCCTGCGCACGATAAAATTACAGGAAGGATAATCCTCAACCAGCTTTTTTTTCCCCGGCAGATAGCGGTACAAATAGGGGCCGGAAACAAAAATGGATGAAAAAACATGTCCGCTGCCGTGTGCCCATAACGTACTTTCCCGCGGCGTCACCGAAGGCCCGCCGACCGCGGCAACATCTTCCTGTTCAAAATGAGGAACCGCGTTTTTCAGCCAATCCGGCTCCGGATAGGCATCATCGTCGAGAAAGGCAAAAAGTTCCGCGCGCGAATGGTTAAGCGCAAGATCTCTCTTTAGAGCCGGCCCCATGTTTCCGGTAGGAACAACCTTTATTTTATCGTTAAATACATCAAATTCTTTGCTCGAATCATCAGGAAAAACAATAATCTCAACATTCTGATAATCAAGACCAAGACATTTTTCTATGGATTTTTTTAATTTATTATTAAAGCGCTTAACCGGAATTATGATAGCAACTTTCAAGCAACTCACTTTTTCTTCCCCCGTTTAATTAAGCGCCAAACATCTTGATTGCACAGATTTCTAATAACCAGATTAGACCGCAGATCATTAATACTTATTTTAACTTGTAAATTTCTCAATCTCTTTCGCAAAATCGCGCAGAAGTTTATAATGGCCGTTTTTAATTTTTTCATAGATCATTAATGCCTGGTTTTCATCTTGAATTCATATATCACTATCCCTTTCTTTAAAATCTCCTGCCTAAGTCCTTCCTTACTAATTTGGCAAAAACTCAGCACATCAAATTTTAGAGGGGTTTTTATGAATTCATTTAAATCATGTCTCACTAAATTAATCTCTTTATCTGTCCAATTTTTCCCAAATACAGCAATGTCGATATCCGAAGCAGGATTGAAATTACTGCCAGCCCTCGAGCCAAAAATTACTATCTTGCTGGGTTTTTTACAGGTTACTATAATCTGTATTATGGAATCTAGTAAATCCTGAGAAATACTTACTTTGCCCATTTTTATTTTTCTTCCTTTTGAGATTATCTCTATTTCTAATTTAGGCCTTGATTTTTTTTACTTTTTAATCTGGAAGCCAGGCGTTTTGTCCTGTTGCGCACATAGCGCAAATATATGGCAATTGTATCAAGGCACATTTTATATACAGTTGCCGGCCCGATTCTGCTGTACTCGCGCTGTGAATCAATATGCACAGGTGCTTCAGCGATTTTATATCCAAAACGATGCGCTGTAACCAGCAGTTCCAGATCAAAAGCGAATTCTCTGCTGATAAATTCACTAAAAACCTGTTTTAGCGTATACGCTTTAAACAATTTCAAGCCTGTCTGCGTATCATTTATGGGTAATCCAAAGAGCATTTTCACGATGAAAAAGTATACCGCGCTCATAATCCTGCGGTCTTTAGGATAAAACAGCTTTGAATTAGGATGCCGTTTAGAACCGATAACAATATCACTGTCAGTCAACTCCATGATGTCAAAAAAAGTATCTATCTGGCCGGGGTGTAAGTCCATGTCCGCGTCAAGGAATATAATAAAATCTCCTGTCGCATAGCGAAACCCTTTATACAACGCTCTACCTTTGCCGTAATTGGCACGATTGCGCCGAACAATTATTTTGTCCTTATTTACCTCATGCGCGAAGTTTTTGGCTATTTCAAAAGTTTTATCGCTTGAGCCGTCATCAACAACTATAATCTCATAGTTAGACTCAAAATCGTCAAAAGTCTTAATGGTTTCTTTAAGGCTTTCAACTATCCTGTCTCCTTCATTATAGGCAGGCATTATTATTGATATTTTCTTTTCCTTTATATTTTTCATGCTCTTGACTTTTTCATCCCCAAGGTACTAATAAAAAATAAAGCTAAGGTATACATTGCGGATAGACTCTCCCTGCAAGCAGATTGAGAATGAACTCAGGGAAAATACTGCAAATAAGTCCCGCGATAATAAGCGCTATTAGGGCTCCTGCCACATTTAATATGGACGCAAGAAGCGTAAGCCCCATCAACTTATCCAATAGCCCAAAATCAGCCGGCACCAAAGCTCTAACCATAAACAGCTGATACAGCAGACTAAAAAAATTAGCTATTTCGGGTAGGCGTCTCAACGCGTCTTCTATGGTCGGATATTAGCTCTTCCGCCTTTCGCATAACTTTGAATGCAGCTACATTACTTATCCCCATTTGTCTTCCCATTTCAGCTAAGCTGTTGCCTAAATATACATGCCTCATATATACACTAAAGTTAACAGCGGCACGTACCTCTCCGTATTATACGGCTAATGAGATGCTGTGTTCTTTCTCTGGTGCTATCGCTAAACTTTTAGCAAATCGATCCACATCTTCACTAAGTCTGTTTACTAAAAGATCAACATCTCTTGCCGTATGGCCATCTATTAATTCATTACCGCATTTCTGACACACTTTAGCGGGGATATTCTTAATAGTTATATGGTTATGGTTAATGTCATATTTCATCTTAATTAGCTGATCTTCTGCTTTTCCACCACATTCCGGACATTTAATGTTTTTCATCTCTTATCACCTTTTTCTCTTTTTATATTTTATCCATTGTCTCTCATCAGGAATATAACACGTCACGATAAACAATACACCTTTTTGACTTAAATCACAGACTACATGTAACGGAGTATGCTCAAGAATGATCCCATATATCAGTACTCTCTTTCTTTCTGGATATTTCTCGATTATCTTTCCAGTTAACAGACAGTAAATTATATCCTCAGGACTTATTCCGTCTTTTCTCGCCTCTGTAAGGCAATGCGTGTAAAAATAATACGATTCTCTCTCGATTATTTTTTTTAGCTTATCTGTATTCATTACGTTATTATACCACATAAGATTCTAATCTCAATATCAAAACAACGCCCCCTCTCCTCTTCTATTTTTGGAGTTATCAAGAGTAAAATTATTCCTGTCATTATAATTTATTTTTTCTTAAAATAAAAATTAAGCTATATTTTCCTGATTTTCTTTTAAAGCGATTAATCCGGACGCCATCCCGAAAATAAACCAAAATACCGCCGCCTCCTGAACTCCTGCCGTAATATTCGAAGCAGACATGGCAAAAATCAAAGCAGCGATAACACTGCCGGTCAGGCCCATGAGAATAACTTGCCGGTGTCCCGAGATTTCCTTTAATATTGTAAAAACATGTTTGAAGAAAGCGATAAAAATCCATACGAACGCGATTAAACCAATAATGCCTGATTCCGACATAATTTGTAAATAATTATTATGCACATCATGAAACTGGAAATGGAGGGGAAAGGGCAATTGCTTCCAATACCGGACAAAAAGTCTCTCCTGCATTCCCAATCCTGCCCCAAACACTGGAAAATCAGCAAAAATATCCAGCGACATCTTCCACAAAGGCAATCTTTCTCCCCATGTCATCGGATTAACCGTAGTGACTGCCCGATGTTTCAACTGCTGAGGTAAAAATAGACCGATTATAATAACACAAATTAACAAATAAGCAGCGCATTTTCGATTCTTAAAGAAAGAAACGATTAACAGCACACTTGTAACCGCCACCCAGGCCGCGCGTGCGGCATTCAGGATAAGACAAGGAATGAGAAATAAAATAGAAATAATAGCCCCTGATTTTAAAAATTTATTTTTTGAATACAATAAAATAATAAAACACAAAGGAATCTGCAGTACCATAAAGCGTGCGTTACTGATAGTTTTCCCAAAAGCAGTATATAATCTGACCGGCTTTAAATGAAAGTAGTCCCACATACCGCCAACTCCCATAACAAAGCCTGCTAGTATAACCGCTCCGATTAAAACGCTTAAATTGCGCTTGGATTTTACGAGATAACTGCCAAGGAAGAAAAATAAAATATATCCCAGATAGCGTTCCAGTAAAACAGCATGGCTATAATACGGGTCTACGCTAAAAACAGTCGAAAGTAAAAGTGCAAACGCAAAAAACATCAACTGCTTATTAATAGGTGTTTTTACAATTAAATGCCTGTAAAAATTGCTTCCGAACTCCGCTATGGTTATAAGTATCCATAAAACAAGCGCAATGAGCAGGCTGATTTTAACAGCTTTTTTGGAAAAAGGGGCAAGGATTATAAAAATTGCTATATTTATCAGGAGTGTATTTTTAAGAAAATATATTATTTTTTGCTTCATTATAAACCATTCTAAAAACTACCCCTAGGTCACCGTACAAATACAGGGGCGTTGTGATTTGCCACGCTCATCTGCGACACAAAGCTGGCTTTATTTTCTCGCCGTGTTAGGATTATGAAAGGGAACCATCTTTTTCATTTTCTCGACTATGCGCGGCCCGTCCATCACATTAGCCATTCTTTCCAGCGCTTTTATATCCCTGCGCACTTTCTTCGGATCGAAATTATTCGGCTGAGCAATAAAGACTTTATTATATTTTGTTGCCTTATCATGCTCGATATCAAGCAATGTCTCCTCCTCCATCTTCTCCCCCGGCCGTAATCCTATATACTTAACTTCTATATCCACGTCAACTTCCAGTCCGGATAATGTTATGAGATTTTTGGCCAGATCAGAAATTTTAATCTGTTCGCCCATATCCAAAATAAATATTTCCCCGCCATTGCCGATGGCCCCGGCCTGAATTACCAGTTGGGCTGCTTCGCTGGCTAACATGAAAAATCTTTTGACATCCGGATGAGTAACGGTTATCGGCCCCCCTTTTTCAATCTGTTTTTTGAAAATTGGCACAACGCTTCCACTGGAACCGATAACATTGCCGAACCGCACCGCCATAAATTTTGTTTTGGCACTCTGTGCCTTTGCCTGAATCATCGTTTCCGCTATTCGCTTGGAAGCGCCCATAATACTGGTCGGATTCACCGCTTTGTCAGTGGATATCATCACAAAGCTTTTGACCCCGTAATGCTCGGAGGCATACATAAAATTGCGCGTCCCAATAATATTATTTTTAACGGCCGCTACCGGATTTTCCTCCATAAGCGGCACGTGTTTGTGCGCGGCGGAATGGAATACAATATCGGGTTTATATTTGGAAAATGTATGCTTGAGCAATCCCACATCCTTAATATCTCCGATTATTGTTTTAAGATTCAAATACGGGTATTTTTCTTTTAAATCCAGTTCCAAAAAGAAAATATCATTTTCATTATAATCAAAGAGTAGTAAGAGGCTCGGCTCGAATTTTATTATTTGACGGCATAATTCCGATCCGATACTGCCGCCCGCACCGGTAACGAGAACAACCTGGCCTTTGAGAAACGCCCGAACATCCTCCGCGTTCATTTCCACCATCTGCCGGCCCAAAAGATCTTCCGGTTGAACGTCGGTGATTTGCTTTATCGATACTTCTCCGGTCATGATTTTATGCAATCCGGGAATAATTTTAATTTTTACGCCTAAATTTTCACATTTAGAAACAATATTTCTTATGGCCCGGCCGTTCGCAGAGGGAATAGCGATGACGATTTCCTCTATTTCATATTCGGTAACCAGTTTTTTGATGTCATCGGTCATTCCCAATATTCTTATGCCGTGTATGCGTGAATGCAGTTTCAAATGGTCATCGTCGACAAATCCAACGGGACGATACAGCCCATTTTGTACATTAAGCAACTCACGCACCACCATTTCGCCCGCCGTTCCCGCGCCAACGATAAGCACTCGTTTGAGATTGCTCCGCTGCAAGGTCCGGAACTTCATCAAAAACCTGGGCAAAAACCGCGAGGCGCTGATCAGAAAAAAACAAATTAGATAATCGATCAACAGTACCGTACGTCCCATCCCCAGCATTCCATCATGCCGCATGAAAAATGCCGCAGTGATAATTACCAGGGTTCCGACAGTAACAGCCTTAAAAATATTCATGGCTTCGCTCATGCTGGCATGCCGAAAAGACCACTGATACGCGCCGAAAACAAAAAACATGCTGACCCTGATCACACTTGCCAAAACCATAAAATAAACACATGCTTCTCTCATCAAAGAAGATGGATTCCAGTCAAAACGGATCATAAACGCAAGAAATATGGAAATATTGATTAACAACACATCAATAGCTACCATGATCAATTTTCTATATTTTGTTTTCATAGTAACATCCCTTTTTAGCCTTCTCTGTCATGTCCAATAATAATTACCCCTTTTAAACACAGATGATTTCATCAACC
>JAKLQT010000170.1 GCA_022013205.1 Candidatus Omnitrophota bacterium
GTCTACATGTATTCCAGATTCATGAGCAAATACATTGGTTCCAACAATTGCTTTCCAGATAGGAATAGCTCTGGAGGAGGCTCTTGCTACATATTCAGCAATTTCCCTGAATTTCGAAGTTTCTATTCCAAGCTCTATATTCTCAAGATACCTTAGAGCCATCACAATTTCCTCCATTGCCGCGTTTCCGGTGCCTTCTCCCAGGCCGCCTACACTGACCACAAGACTCGATGCGCCGCCTCTTATCGCCGCCATCCCATTGGCGGTTGCCATTCCGAAATCATTATGATTATAGACTTCAAGTGGAAAATTTGTAGCGCTTGAAATAGTGCTGATATACAAAAAAGTCCTAAATGGATCAAATTTGCTTACGGTGTCACAAATCCTAAATCGGTATGCTCCCTTTTTTTTGGCTATGGAAACTAACTTTAATAGAAATTCAAGATCGGTACGGGTAGCATCTTCAGCACTTATGATAAAATTAAGATCATTCTGTTTCGCAGTTCTTATAGTTTCCCTCAATTTATTTATAACCCATGTTCTGTTTTTCTTATATTTCTCCTTAAGATGTATATCAGAAGTAGAGATGTTTATAACCACATTCTTAGCTCCACACCGGGCAGCATATTTTATGTTTTCGGGTTCAGCCTCACAATAAACAAATATTTTACAGTTAAATTTATCCTCTGTAATTTCCTTAATTATTTCTCTTTCAAAAATCCCAAGTGAAGGAGTCCCCACTTCGATTTCCGGAATCCCTATTTCATCCAGCATTTTAGCTATTCTAATTTTTTCATGTTTGGAAAAAACTACTCCGGCTGTTTGTTCGCCATTTCTTAAAGTTGTATCTATAATATTTACATATCTTTTACTTTTTGCTACTGCCATTACTTTCCTCCCCTTTTATCTACTTTAGTTACACCTGACTTGCTCTTATAGGACTTATAAGTATCAATTATTTCACTATCAAAAAGAGCCCTTTTAAGAGATGCCGCTTTGTTCCTTATAATTTCAACTAATTCTTCTGCTTCTTTCCTGCTGATTTTAAAACCCAGTGTATTGAGTTTATAAATTATGGTATTGACTCCTGAATATTTTCCCAGTATTACTTTTCTTTCCAGACCGACATCTTTTTCTTTAAATAATTCATATGTCTCGGGGTTGGCCAGCACACCAGAAGCCTTACTTTCGCTTTCATAAACAAATAAATTTCCGCCCACTATAGGTTTCCAGGTGGGAATAATTCTATTGGAAGCCCCGGCTACATATTCAGACAGCGCTCTGAAAAGAGTGGTATTAAATCCCATGTCCACACCCTCAATATATTTTAGAGCCATAACCAATTCTTCAAACGCGGCATTCCCTGCCCTCTCTCCAAGTCCATTAATAGTAGTATTAACATAAGTTGCTCCTGCTTTAATGCCGGCTATAGCATTAGCAATTGCCATCCCAAAATCATTATGGGTATGCATTTCAATATCTATTCCGATAATATCAATAATATTTTTTACCCTCATAAAAGTTTCAAAAGGATCAAGAATACCCAGAGTATCGCAATACCTTAATCTGTCCGCACCGGCATCCCTTGCCGTCCTTGCAAACGAGAGAAGAAATTCCATATCGGAACGGGAAGCATCTTCGGCATTTACCGACACATAAAGATTAAAACCCTTGGCATAATCTACACTGGTTTTAACACTCTCCAGCACCCATTCCCTGCTCTTTCTAAGCTTATGTTCAATATGTATATCGGAAGAAGATATGGAAACAGCCACCGCATCAACGCCGCATTCTACTGAAGCATCTATATCTGATTTAACCGCCCTGTTCCAGCCCATTACACTGCAATTAAGGCCCAGTGAAGCAATCTTTTTTATTGCTTCCTTTTCATCTCCTCCCATTGCAGGTATACCAGCTTCTATCTGATGAACTCCCACCTTATCCAGCATTTTAGCGATATGTATTTTTTCATCATTTGCAAATACCACTCCTGCAGTTTGTTCTCCATCTCTTAAGGTAGTATCGTCAATTTTTATATTCTTTGGATCAATTTCTGTTCCTGCCTTCTGTGAAAATTCAGTAAGCAAATCTATTTCTCTCACAGCTATCACTCCTTAAAATTAAGAAAATTTATAAATATTTGTTAAAAATTTAAAAAAATAGTAAATAATTGTTATTTTTTTAATTTTTCGTTGAAATTATATCATTATTCTAAAAAATATGATATTTATAATAAAAAATTACAATATTTCAAAAAAATCGGGATTTCTCAAAGTTTCATTACTATTTTTTGATGGACTTAACCTAAATGGCTTAAATTTACTAACTTTATAGAGAAAGCTATACTTGCATTCACTACATTCCAAAATATAATATATTAAGTTACAATAATACAATAATTTTAAGAAGTAAATCTCTAAAGGAGGATAATCTATGGATAATATTAGCAATTCAAGTGACCGAACAGCTAAAAGAATACGTTGGGCTGCCCGGGTGATTGGTATTACAGCAGGAGCTTTTTGGGTGATTAGTTTGATTGCCAGCTCTATTGCCGAATTTGGTACACCTGTACCAATAGAAGGATTCATTCTTGCCGGGCTGGTAGCAATAAATGTGATAGGAATAATTACTGCCTGGTGGAAGGAAAAAATTGGTGGAATAATAATAGTAACTGCTGCAGTAGCACTATGTACATTTTCTTATATTGAAGCCGGACATAATAAAATACTGGCTCTGTTAATCTCAGGTTTTCCATTCCTTATATCAGGTATCCTATTTATTATAAGCTGGTGGAGATCAAAAAAAGTTTATTCCCTATAAGATAGAAATTAAAACAACTTGCAGTAAACCAATTTCGCACTATAAAGTAAAAAATTTGGTCAATATGTTTGTAATAAAAATTGAAAATAGTAAAGAATTTTTTCCATCTAAAATATTTTAAGTTTTTGATACCCTTGGAAACCAGCCTCTGGTATTATTGGCTATTTTAACCAGAGTCAGCATCACAGGCACCTCCACCAGCACACCTACTACGGTAGCCAGTGTTGCGCCTGAGCGCAGACCAAAAAGAGAGATTGCCACAGCTACTGCCAGCTCAAAGAAATTACTTGCACCAATCATAGCCCCGGGTGCAGCAATATTGTGAGGTAGCCTCCAGGCTTTAGCCCAGCCATAAGCGATAACAAATATAAGAAAGGTTTGAATTACAAGTGGTACAGCAATCAGAGCAATATGGGCGGGGCTGCTTAAAATTATCTCACCCTGGAAAGCGAAAATAATAATTAAGGTTAAAAGCAGTCCGGTAACCGTAACCTTATCAAATTTTTTTAAAAACATATTTTCAAAATAACTGGTTCCTTTTTTCTTAATAATTAAAACTCTTGATAAGTAACCAGCAGAAAATGGAATAACCACAAATAATACTACTGATAAGAATAAAGTGCTGTATGGAACAATCACCTTGCTTATACCTAAAAGGAACGCAACAATGGGGATAAAAGCAAAAAGAATTATCAAATCATTCACTGCTACCTGCACTAAAGTATAAGCAGGATCTCCATCAGAAA
>JAKLQT010000171.1 GCA_022013205.1 Candidatus Omnitrophota bacterium
GAACCCAAAATTTACAGTGCTCTGAGAACTCGCTCCTTGACATTTATAAATGTCAAGGGACTCAGACACTCATCGCACCCAAAAGGGTACCTGTAAATTCAGGTTTAATTTATCTAAAATTCTGAAATCGTTTAAAAATTATCTAAATACCCTGAAAACGCAGCGATTAGAAAAATAAAAGTGTCAACTATTCCAGGACAAGACAAGCGGAAAAGCATCTTGGCTTATCGCTGATAGCTCAGAGAAAAAGCAAAAACGCAAAAATAGTTATGAGTAAGGGGCAGATAATCTTAAAAATAAGGATGGTGCGGTATGTATAAGATAATGAAACTTAACAAGATTTCTCTCGAGGGCCTGGCGGCCTTTCCGCTGGATAAGTACGAACTGGGAACCGAGATAGCTCAACCCGACGCGATACTGCTTAGAAGCTATAATATGAACGAGATGGATTTGCCGGATTCCTTGCTTGCCGTAGGCCGCGCCGGAGCCGGGGTTAATAATATTCCGATTAGCAAGTGCTCTGAAAAGGGAATTGTTGTCTTTAACACTCCCGGAGCAAACGCTAATGCCGTAAAGGAACTAGCCATAGCCGGGTTAATCCTGGCATCCCGTGATATTGCAGCAGGCATAAGCTTTGCGCAATCCCTTAAGGGAAAAGGTTCAGAGGTACCCGGCCTTATTGAAAAAAACAAGAAAGATTTTGCCGGCCAGGAAATAATGGGCAAGGCCCTGGGCGTTATAGGCCTTGGTAAGATAGGGGTAATGGTTGCCAACAGCGCGATTGATTTAGGCATGGAGGTAATAGGTTACGACCCGTTTATTTCCGTAAAATCAGCCTGGGGGCTTTCAAGAGAAGTACAGCGCGCCGAGGGCTTTGACGCGCTGTTGGGCAAAGCGGATTATATTTCACTGCACACTCCTCTAACAGATGAGACCCGAGGGATGTTCAATGCCGAAAAGTTTGCCCGCATGAAGAGAAAAGTGCGAATTTTGAATCTTTCACGGGGCGGGATTGTCAATAATGATGATCTGTATAAAGCAATACAGGAAGGTATTGTTGAGCGCTATGTAACTGATTTTCCGGACGATGAGCTGCTGAATATGGATAAGGTCATTAATATACCGCATTTAGGCGCGTCTACCCGGGAAGCAGAAAATAACTGTGCCGTTATGATCGCAAAGCAGGTACGCGATTTTATCGAGACAGGCAGGATTAAAAATTCTGTTAATTACCCTGATTGTAAATTAGAGACAAACTCTGAATTCCGTTTGCTGATTATGAATAGGAATATCCCGAACATGGTGGGACAGATTTCGTCAATTCTGGCAGAGGCAAATATCAATATTGTCGAGATGCTCAACAAAAGTAAGGGTGATTATGCCTGCAACCTGATCGACATATCCAGCAAGGTGACGGATAAGATCATGAAAAGCCTGTATGGTATTAAAGGGGTGTTGAAAGTCAGAAGTTTACGTTTGTAGAGTAAAGACAGGGAACGCGTAACCTTTGCCAATAAAAATAATCTTTTTACTTGACAAGGCCTGCTTTGTAGGGTATAATTTTTTCGTAGTAAGTAAGCGAGTATGAATCTTCATGGCCGTGAGGTAGAAACACTTGCCTGACGGTTTTTTTGTGTCTACCATTATTTACTATAATATATCAAGAATGGAGGTGTAGTGAGTAATGGCAAAAGGTACAGTTAAGTGGTTTAGCAACCATAAGGGTTTCGGGTTTATTACTACTGAGTCCGGCTCTGATGTGTTTGTACATCATAGCGCGATTCAGGGAGAAGGTTACAAGTCTTTAGAAGAAGGACAATCAGTGGAATTTGAAATACAGCAGGGCCCCAAAGGGGAACAGGCAGCATCAGTAACGAAGTTATAATCTGCAGGCTCAATAAGGCCCGGGATGAATTCCGGGCCTTATTTTAATGAAAAATCAAAGAGTTTAAAACAGCAAATTAAAAATGAAATCATTTCAGGATTTAGGTTTATCAGAAAGAACATTGAATGTTTTAAAACTCAAGGGCTTTGAGCTTCCGACTCCTATTCAGGAAAAGACTATTCCGGCCATGCTGCAGGGGAATAAGGATATTGTCGGGCAGGCGCAGACCGGTACAGGTAAAACCGCTGCCTTCGGCTTGCCGATTATTGAAATGCTGCCGGAGAACTCGCGCTTTGTACAGGCGCTTGTTCTTACGCCTACAAGAGAATTGGCAATTCAGGTGGCAGAGGAAATTCACTCATTAAAGGGAAAGAAAAAGCTGACTGTCGTGCCGATTTACGGAGGACAATCAATCGGCCTGCAGCTTAGAAGCCTGAGCAGAGGAGTCGATATAGTAGTAGGGACCCCGGGAAGAGTACTTGATCATATCAAAAGAAAAACCCTGCGTCTTGAAAAAATTTCATACCTGGTGCTTGATGAAGCGGATGAAATGCTTAATATGGGCTTTATCGAAGATGTAAAAACAATAATAGAAAAAACCGGGCCGAATAAAAAAACCCTTCTTTTTTCAGCGACTATGCCGAGTGAAATACTGCGTATCGCAAAGCAATATATGGGGGAATATGAGCTGCTTAAGGCATCGCCCGGGCAGCTTACGGTAAGTCAAACAGACCAGATTTATTTTGAAGTTGCCGCTGCGGATAAGTTTGAAGCACTTTGCAGGATTATTGATATTGAAGAGGAATTTTTCGGCCTTGTGTTTTGCAGGACGAAAGTTGATGTTGACAATATCGCCAAACACTTGATTGATAGGGGGTACGACGCGGATGCTTTGCATGGAGATATTTCCCAAAACCTGCGTGAAAAAATATTAAACAAATTTAAAAAACGTGAAATTAATATTCTGGTGGCGACTGATGTCGCGGCAAGAGGAATTGATGTTCATGATCTGACTCATGTTATAAATTACGCGAGGCCTCAGGACCCTGAAAGCTATGTGCATAGGATCGGGCGTACCGGCCGCGCCGGGAAAGAGGGCATTGCGATAACCTTTATCACATCGTCTGAATACAGAAAACTGCAGTATATAAAGCAAAAGGCAAGAACAGATATCCGACGGGCAAAACTTCCGAAAATAAAAGATGTAATTAAAGCAAAAAAGCAAAGAATTAAATCCCGGCTTGAGGAAATAAGAAAGGCGGATCTTCAAAGCGAATATCTCGATATCTCTAGAGAGCTTCTGGTGAATCAATCGCCGGAAGAAGTGCTTGGGGCACTTTTGCAGTATACATTTGCCGGGGAGCTGAATGAAAAAAGTTATACGGAAATAGAAGAAGCTGTCGTAGATAAAAAAGGCAAAACCAGGCTTTTTGTCGCGCAGGGAAGCCGCAGCGGTTTATCAAGAAATAGGCTTATTAAGGTCCTAAAAGAAAAATGCCGGATTTCAGAGTGGCAGATTGGGGATGTTAAAATTCTCGATAATTTTTCTTTTATCAGCCTCCCTTTTAATGAAGCGGAAAAAGTGCTGTCTTTTTTTAATAAACATAGAAAAGGTTCAGAGCTTGTTATTACAAAAGCTAATAGAGATCGGCCTAAAAGATAGCTCCAAAGGATTCGTTTATAGGGGCGAGGCTTCTTTAGCTGCCTGGCCTTTTAGATTATACTGCTCCAGAACTTTATCAATTGAAAAATCTTTGCTTACCGGCCCTGTCCTGTTGCATGTTGCCTCTACGGAAAGCACATCATCTTTTTTGTGTCCCGGGGCAGGGAAGGAAAAAATCACAATATTTTTGTTGTTTTGAAACTGGTAGGTTTTAGATTGTAGATCGTTGTTGTTTAACTTTACTGTGATTTGCTTTATGAAATGCCCCTTACCTGAAACCCGGTGGTTAATAGTAAGTGTAAACGCTTGTTTGCTCTGGCTATAGGCAAGATTTATATCAGAAGGCGGATGAGCATAAGCGTTCCGGCTTAAGGATATAAAGCACACTAATATTGCTAATATTTTATACATAAACCCCTCCTTTATTTTTAAGGATTTTCAGAGAATTTATTCCCCTACACTAAAACATAAGTAAATATAATTATACTGCTTTTCCCATTTACAATAAAGAATTTAAATGAATAATAGGGTTGTAATAAGAAGTATGGAGATCTAACTCCTGAATAAAATTATAGAAGGGCAGATAGATGCAGGAATAGCAAGTAGTTAGAGAAAGAGGGATAATCACTTAAAAGGTAAAAAAGTTATTTAAGAGGTAAATAGGGGGGGCAACAGCCAGGTGAAATTGCATTTGCTCATTCTCGGCTGGCAGTCCCCGCCTAGCTGAGCTAGTCGAGGCTGGCTGCCAGCCTCCGAGGTAAAGATTAATTTTGCTCATCCTTGGCAAAATGAACCTTTAAATCCGCAAATACAATTCCTCCAGTCTGTTTGAAATGCAAAGAAAAAGTGGTTTCTATCCAGGAGTTGGGGTATGGAGAGATCTTTAATTTACATTTTATTCGTAAGGATGTATAATATTAACAGTAGACTAAATTTAAATAGGAGGAAACTTCATTGATCAAAAGCTTAGCACTGAGTAAGGAAATTTCTGTTGTAGTTGTGAACGAGATAGGCGCTTTATCGAGGATGACGTCTTTTTTAGTTAATCACGGTATTAATTTAGAAGCTATCGCCGGATATTCCAATAATATCGGAGACCAGGCAGGGCTTATGTTCATAACCAACGATAACGTCTCTGCGGTTGAGGCTTTAGCAAGCAGTGGTTATACAGATACAAAAGAAAATGAAGTGATAATAGTCGAACTTGAAAATACTCCTGGCGCGCTAAAAAATATTTCTGAGAGGCTGGCGCAAAACAATATAAATATTACCTATATTTACTGCACAACATGCATGGGAGGATGCCCTGCTAAAATAATACTTTCTACTACGGATAATCTAAAAGCAATAAGCGTTCTCAGTTCGTAGAGCATGAAAATAGCGCTGGTTCATTCCCCCTATACACATAAGATTTTTTCAGAAAATCTGAGCACTGTTGATTTTTTAATATTTGAATAGCCCTCTTTTTGCTGTATAATAAAAAAAAGCACACAGATTAAAGCGTATAAAAGCGTTGATCTCCATATTTTAAATGAGAGGCATATAGTGGATGATTTGATGTATGATTTAAAGCCGAATGAAGAGATTGCTATGCCTTCTGGCGAAAAAAGGCTTCCGGAAAAATTTATAGGCACAACAGGGCAGGGGCAATGCAGGGTAGAGGCGCCCCAGAGGATAAGCCAGGATAACTCTGTAGAGGAGATCCTTTGTTTCGCGCGCAAGCTTAAAGCCTCTGATGTGCATTTTTCCGCAGGCAAGGAAATATTTTTTAAAATAAACGGCATATTAAAAATGCAAACTGAAGACAAACTTAGCCAGGAGGCAGTAGTACTCTTTGTTGATGCTTTATTGAACTCTGAGCAAAAAAAGATCTTAGAATCAAGGCGTGATATCGAGCTTATGCATGTGATCGAAGGATTGGGTAGATTTAGAATTTCTATAATGCATAAGACGCCGGGGATTGATTTAACCATAAGGCTTATACCTGAAAAACTCTATACTTTTGAAGAAACCGGTATGCCTGAGGCATGCCGGGAATTATTAAAATGGTCTCAAGGACTGGTTTTAATTACAGGCCCTATCGGATGCGGGA
>JAKLQT010000172.1 GCA_022013205.1 Candidatus Omnitrophota bacterium
GAACCCAAAATTTACAGTGCTCTGAGAACTCGCTCCTTGACATTTATAAATGTCAAGGGACTCAGACACTCATCGCACCCAAAAGGGTACCTGTAAATTCAGGTTTAATTTATCTAAAATTCTGAAATCGTTTAAAAATTACCTAAATACCCTGAAAACGCAGCGATTAGAAAAATAAAAGTGTCAACTATTCCAGGACAAGACAACGAGGGACGAAAAACAGGATCAAGTAAAAAGTAAAAAGGAAAAAGCCGCAAGCTACAGGGTACAAAACATAAGTTATGATGTAGAAAAAAGGAGGGGATTATGGTTGGTAAGCTTTACAGGGTAATGTTTGTTTTGTTGATAGTGTTTTGTCTGATTCAAATATTTGCCGCGCAGGATGCTTTTTGCTTTGACCGGTTTTTTGTCGGCTCCAGGGCACTGGGTATGGCCGGCGCAAATGTCGCGTCTGTTAATGATAATTCCGCGCAGTATTATAACCCGGCCGCGTTCGGTTTTTTCGGCATGCGAAACAGAGAGCGCGTTCCTGTAAAAGAAGAGAACAAGGATAAAAACCAGGTTGAAGGAAAAGACATGGACAAAGAGGCGCAATCGGATTTAGACGCGTTCGCGGATGAGGTAAAAGGCGGGACAAAGGAAGCAAAAAAGAAAGAAGCCGCTAAAGAAGCAAAGAAATCAAAAGAGAAAAACCCTATGCAGGAAAAGACTCGATCAAAGACAACAAATACTAAGCTCTATGTGGACAATAATAATCTAGGCGCCCGGGATTTCAGGGTCGGCGCTTATGCGGGTATTGGATACAGACTGCATGAAAATCTGGGACAGCTTCTCGATGATCTTTCTAGTATTGATACACTGGAACTAAGTGCTGATACTATGGAAGATGAAAATGATTTAAAAAATATTGTCAAAGTAGCCGAGGTATTGAATAAAATAGATTCACCCGGCAATGCAATTACGATCAATGCCAGTGCGGGAGGCTCGGTAGGCATGGGGCATTTTGCTATCGGCGGGTATGGATTTTTGCAGGCAAATGCGCGGGTTATAAGTGTGGATACCACAAATCTTGGTATTTCCGGATCAATCAATCCTGCTGATTTTAGTAATGATATTGAAGCAGTGGTTTTACCTGGTGATGATGGTCTTACGTCGTTATTCAACTCTACCCAGGTAACTCAGCTTCAGACTGCTGGTTTAAGTCTTGCGGCTATACAAAACCTTGATTTTGCAGCGCGTCAGGCAGGTGTTACTCAAACTGATTTGCAAGGCACTGTAGACATTTTGGATGCAGTTGTTCAGCAGGCTGGTGCTGCTGGAGGGGACCTTGAGGATAATACGACATCAGCCTCTCTTGAGGGATTTGGACTGGTTGAAATACCATTGTCTTACGGAAAGGCTTTAAATGAAAATTTATCCATAGGAGGTAATATCAAATTAATGCAGGGGTATGTTTACGGGACTGAGGTCGTGGTCTTTAATAAGGACTCAGGGGATATCCTTGATGACGCGGATAAGAATTATCAGGAGTCTACTAGTTTCGGAGTTGATGTGGGAGCGATGTACCGAATAAAGAGAGTTAATTTCGGGATTGTAGCCCGCAATATAAATTCTCCGGAATTTGACGGTCCGACTGTAGCAGGGAGAAAATTCAACGATGTTACACTTGATCCGTCAGTTACAGCCGGAGTTGCCTTTATTCCTTATGAGGGGTTTACGCTAGAAGCTGATTATGACATTACAAAACAGGAAACATTATTTCCCGGTTATGATTCTCAATATTTTTCTGCGGGAGCGGAATGGCTTTTTCTGCGTTTTTTAGCCTTGCGCGCGGGAGCATATAAAAACATGGCCGAAAGTGATATCGGCCTGGTTTACACAGCAGGTATCGGCCTGGATTTGATAGGGGTGCATCTTGACCTTGCCGGTGCTTATTCAAGTGATGAAGGAACATTTGACGGCAGTGAGTATCCGCTTGAGAGCTATGTCCAGTTAAAACTAAGTTTTGGTTTTTAGGTTTTATCCGCAGTAAAACATTGGGAATTCTGGAACGAGCCTGACGCGGCTGCTTATTGGCAGCCTCAGGATAATATGAAAACATACACGATACTTCTTGAAAAAGTATATGTGTTACTTAAGGAGTTGGATCCCTCCTGCGTTGTTTTTCCAGGCGGGATGACGGCTATTTTGCTCTAAAAAAGATTATTAGGCACGGAGGTGCTGATTATTTCGATATTTTTAATTACTTATAAAAATTCATTCAAAATTGGAGAACCTTAAACATTAAATGAGAATATAAAAAATCAATTAACCGGACTTTTCCCGCTGTTTTTCCGCTTTAAAATTTGGTTATTATCAATTATCTGTCGAATAATTCAAAATCAATGGAGTAATATTGAAAAAAGAAATTTATAATTTACTTAAGCAATACTGGGGATATGAATCGTTTCTTCCTTTACAGGAGGAAACGATAGGTTCAATTCTTAAAGGGTATGATAGTTTGACGGTTTTACCCACAGGAGGGGGAAAGTCGTTATGCTTTCAATTGCCTGTATTGCTTGAATCATCTATGGCTGTGGTCATATCTCCTTTGATCTCTTTAATGAAGGACCAGGTCGACGCTCTTAACGACATAGGCCTGAGAGCGGCTTTTTTGAACTCAAGCCTGACTGCTATCCAGCAGAAGGCAGTAATAAGCAATATCAGGGATAATAAAATAAAGCTGCTTTATATGTCTCCTGAGCGTTTGCATGCCCAGGCAACGCTTGATCTGTTA
>JAKLQT010000023.1 GCA_022013205.1 Candidatus Omnitrophota bacterium
CTTTATCCCCTGTTGAGGGCTCTGTGGTAACGGGAAAATAAAATTAAAATGAATATTAAACCTAAGTTAAAAACAATTACTTTTAAAGATAGTGGAGAAATAGATAAAAGCGACGCGCTAATTTTGACCATTGTTTTCTTGATGTTTCTTTGCGTGATATATTTTAACCCGCGATTGCTTTCTCTTTTAGTAGGAGAAGAACCTTTTTTCGCGAAAATATCAGTAATAATATTTGTTATTTCCTTGGATATGATGTGGCTTTATGGAATTTATCATTGCGCGCATATAGTATTTTCCTATTTTTTTAAAACTAAAATTTTTCCTAAAAAATTAAATCCTGATTTTTCTCCAGCGGTCGCGGTACTTTATATGACCAGAAATGATTTTAGCGAGCAAGCGTGTATTACCTGCATTAATCAGGATTATAAAAACTATCAGGTTTATATTTGTGATGATAGTGATGATCAAACAGCGCAAAAGAAAATTGACGCGTTTGTAAAGAATAATAAAATAAATGTTCAAATATTACGGCGCAGGTCTAATCGAGGATATAAGGCCGGGAATATTAATGATGCTTTAAAAAGCATTGATGAAAAATATCAGTATGTTGCTGTCGCTGACGCGGATAGCATATTCCCTGAATATTTTCTAAAAAAAATAATGCCGTATTTTACCGCCAGTTCAAAGATAGCCTTTGTCCAAGCAATGCAAAAATCTCTAAAAAATCAAAAAGGTTATCTTGGCAAGACGATGCTCTCTATGGTCGATATTCACTGGCAGCATTATATGACCTTGAAGAATCAGTATGGATTTGTTATGTGGTATGGGCATGGAGCAGTATTAAAGCGTTCAATAATTGAAGAAATAGGCGGAATTCCTGAAGTTGTAACAGAAGACTTATCATTCTCTTCAAAAGTGCGCGGATTAGGATATTATGGGGTTGTTGCCGGTGATGTGGAAAGCGTGGAGGAGTTTCCGGAGACTTTAGAAAAATTTCGCAGGCGAAACAGAAAATGGGTAAGAGGTACATATGAGTACCTAAGAAGACTTTATCCTCAGATATTATTCAGCAAAAAAATTCCCTGGTTTGAAAAAGCGGATATTTTTATATCCGCGTTTGCCCTATTGCAGGCGATCCCGTTTTTAATGCTTGTATTTACGGCAAGTTTTATAATGCCGTTTTATTACGCGAAATATCAAATAAACGGGCCGTTGTTTTTAGTGCCTCCGTTATTTTATGATGACTGGCTCCAGGTGATTCTTAAGACACGATATAACGTATTTTGGCTGTTGGATTTTTATATTATTATGCTGATTGTTATTTTCTTTCCGTTAATTCCGGCGGTTATTGATATGTGGAGTAATAAGAGAAAAATGCTGCGGTATATCGCGGCTTCTTCATTTTTGCATTTATCAATTCTTTTAGATTCCGCGAAGGAAGTCATTATGTTTATTGTAACCGGCAAAACATATTTTCCGGTTACTAATAACCAGTTTAGCAGGCAGGAGAATAAAGTATGGCTTGCTGTTGAATTTATGACAGGAATATATTTAATGATATTCGCAGTTTGGACATATAATCTTTGGCTGGTTGCCTTAGGAATGGCATTTGTGCTTACTCCGCTATTGATAGCTTGGGGGGAAAGAAGGCTGATACAGATTTTAGTTACTATACCTTTTACCGTTACAGCAGTAATTATGATTTGTATCGGAGTAACAATAATTCAAAACATACGTTAACTTTTTATAACAATTAGTTGAAAGGAGAAGCAATGTTTAAGATACGAAAGGAATTTTTAGTTAAGGCATTGTTACTGCCTATTTTGGGAACAGCTTTTCTTGTTCTAGGTTTTGAACACGGATATTCTGCCAAAGGATACCGCTATTTAAAATTAAGAAAATATGATGAAGCTATCAAATCCTTCAGCATGGCTAATGACAAAAAAGGCTTAGGCTATCTTTATCTTAAACGCAGGATGTATCCGCAGGCAGAAGCGCAATTTAACTCTATTAGCAATGATAAAGGATTGGGAATAGTTGCTCTCAGAAGAAGAGAGTTTAAAAAAGCAATGAAATATTTTAAAAGAGCCGATGATCATGCTGAAATAGGGCTTACTTTATGTTCAAAGCATAAATTTAAAGAAGCATTAGACGAGCTGAAAAAAGACAATAATTTTACCGTAGCCGCGCACGCGTATATGGGCATGGGGCAGTACCGCAAAGCAATAAAACTTTTTGAAAGAGCTCATGATTATTCAGGTGTTGGATTAGCTTATTTAGGAAAGAAAAATATTAATAAAGCAAAACAATATTTTGAAAAAACTAAAGATTATTCCGGGCTGGGGCTAGCCGCGTTACAGGAAGGTAAATTTAAGAAAGCGAGGCAATATTTTAGTGAAGAAAATGACATTGATGGATTGGGATTACTCGCTTTAAATATGGGGCAGTACAATCTGGCTTTAAAATTTTTCAAAGAAGCTAATGATGATAGCGCTATAGGAAAAGTTTATTTTAAAAAAGGTAATTACGCGAAAGCAGCTGAATATTTCAAAGAAGCTAATGATTATGATTCATTAGGGGATATGTATTTTTCCTTAAGAGCGTTTGATAAGGCGCATAATTATTTTCTTAAAGTTGGCAATAAGGTTAAGGCCCTGCAGTGCCTAAGAGAGAAGAAGGACGATAAAAAAGCTATAGATTTCGCTCTTTCGGCTATAAGAGATGGGGAGATGGTGCCGGAATTAACTCTTCAGCTGGGTGAAATTTACAGGAAGAGCGGTAATTTTAAAGAGGCGGAAAAGCAGTTTAGAGAAGTAATGAGCATGGAGGAGATGCGCGAAGAAGGGCTTTTTTATCTGGCGAGATTACAGGCGGACAAAGGAGATTATCAAGAAGCGCTAAGCACTTATAACTTATTGTTATCCGGATACCCGCGGACGAAATTTAAGGTTGAGGTTCAGACGGCGTTGAAAAGCATTAAGACATTAACCGGGCTTTTGAGCAAAAAAAGATAAACAGTCTTTTAAGAGTGAATGGAAGGGAAATGTGATATGAAGAGACAAAAACTTTTGATTGTTTTTATTTTGTTGTTTTCGTTTATTCTTTTTAGCGCCGAGTTTATATGGGACGGAGAGGCTTACGCGGATCAGACGCCGCCGGACGGGCCAGATGATCATGGGATAGGCCCGGACGGCAGACCAATCAAACATAATGACTGCGATGAAGATGATGACGACGATGATGACCCTGTATCTGTTACCGGAGGAAAGATATTTATTCCTGAGGTTGATCTTGAACATAGCGGGAACGGAAAAAAGACAGGTATAACATATCTTAATTTTAAAAGGTCTTTTTCTTCTCAATCAAACTTGTCCGGGAGCATGGGCCGGGGGTGGGTAACAAATGCTGAAATGCGTCTTGAAGAAACAGAAATAGGAGCGACGATAATTTCCGGATCAGGCAGAGTGGTTAATTTTATTAAGGACGGTGATGTTTACATCCGGCCTGAATGCGGGACTAGCGGCCTGGCTAAAGACGGCAGTATCTTTACATGGCACTTGAGATATGGTTCAAAATATGTTTTTGAGTTCTCGGGACTGCCGGCCGAACCCGGGACATATCACATTAAATATATCGAAGACCGTTATGGCAGTAGAATAGAGTTTGAATACGAATTATTCCAGGATGATCTGCTGGGGGGACAGGTTAAAAAACCGGTAAGAATAATAGAGCCGGCCACAGGCAGGTATATACAAATTAACTGGCAGGAATATTTTAACGGGCAGGAAAATATTTACCTGATTGAATCGGTTGAGGACAGCTCAGGCAGAAAGGTTAGTTATGAATATGACCTTGAGTTTAATTTTTATAAAGGGTATCAGGCAAGCCTTAGAAAGGTAACCGACCCTGAAGGGAACAGCCAGTATTATGATTTTATTTTTGAAGAAACTCCTGAGAGCCTGGTCTTAAAAAGTTTTAATGTTACTGATAAACGCGGGAATACCACTGTGTACAATTTTAATAAACCTTTTGAATCCGCTGCTCATTTTCCGGACTGGAACTGGAATTTAAGAGTTGAATCTGTTGTTGACCCTGAAGGCGGTATTATGCGCTTTAGTACGGATGAGACTCTGGGCATGACAACGTATATTGATAAAATGGGCAATACAACAGTTTATGAATATTCAAGGATGCTTTTGGACAGGACAGTATACGCTGACGGTAAGAGCAAACAGTATTTTTATGACGCTTTTCGTACTGTAATTAAAACAATTGATGAGAATGATAATGAATGGAACTATGTGTATGATGATTTAAACCGTTTGCGCAAAGAAATAGACCCTCTGGGTAATTTGACCGAATGGGTAATATCCGCGGAAAAACAATACTACTCGAAATGGTCGGCTAAGATTGATAAAAACGGCAATACCTGGACAAGAGATATAGAAAACGGCACGGTTATGAGCGAGACGGATCCTCTGGGGAATAAGGTGAGTTATACGTATGACCAATTTGGTAATATGCTTTCAAAAACAGACGCTCGCGAGGCGGGCAGTTTTTTTAGTTATGATGAGTTTGGTAATATGGCCTCTAAAACAGACGCCGAGGGCAATACCTGGGAGTATAGTTATGATACTGTCGGAAACCTCATTAGCGAGAGAGATCCGTTAGGAGATATTATTTCCTATCAATATAATAAGCTGGGCATGATGCTCTCAAAGACTTTTTCAGGCGGAGATACAGAGGAGTTCAATTATGACGCGAACGGAAATATGATCTCCTATAAAGACCCTAATAATAATATTACAACATATGAGTATGACGCCATGAACCGCAGAACCGCGGTGCATTTACCTGAGGATATAGATATCAGCTATGATTATGATGCTATGGGCAATCTTATTGCTGAATATAAACCGAACGGGACGTGGAAGTATGAATATGACACAAGAAACCGCAGGGTTAAAACCATAGGCCCATTAGGCAATGAAACTATTTTCGCCTATAGCGGAACTCCTGAATGCGGCGGCTGCGGGACGGCAGAAAACATATCAAGCGTTACCGACGCCTTAGGCAATATAACAAGATATGAATATGATCCTGTGGGCAGAAAGATATTAGAGACAGACGCGAATAATAAGTCTACAGAATATGAATACGACGCGAACGGGAATATGATCAGGGAAATCGATAAACTAAACCATGAGACAGTTTACACCTATGACGCGGCTAACAGGCTAATAGCGGTATCTAATCACCTGGCAGAAAAAATAGAAATAAGTTATGACGAGAACGGGAATAAAACACAGGTAAAAGACCCTGAGGGCAATGCGACTTTTTATCAATATGACAAAAACAACAGGCTTATTAATATAACAGATGCCTTAGGAACCCAGGCCGTATTTACCTATGACGCGCTGGGAAACCGTGTTTCAATAAACGACGGCAATTCAAATATAACCCGGTTTGAATATGACGCGAAAAACAGATTAATAAAAACCCTTGATTCCATGGGTGTTATTGAGCTTTATGAATATGATAATAACGCAAATATGATTAAAAAGACAAATTCCCGCGCTCAGGAGACAAACTTTAATTATGACGGCTTGAACCGGCTTACGCGAAAAACGCTTCCCGGGAATGAGATCATCGCGTATACCTATGATGAAAAAGGTAATCTTCAGCAGATAAGCGATCTTATCGGGCTAAGGACATA
>JAKLQT010000173.1 GCA_022013205.1 Candidatus Omnitrophota bacterium
ATTTTGCTCCCATTAAGCGAAGAAGTATGCTCTTCATTTGCAATGGATGTTTTCATATAGCTACTTACCCCCCTCTCTCTACGTTGACGATCTTGATTAATCAATAATATTTATTTTTTCAAGCAGAAAATTAATACTCTCCAGCATATTGATCGTCATTTGGTTATCCGGTTCAATTAATTTTTAATCTCTTCGTCCTTAACAATTTGTTTGCGCAATTGTTCAGAAACTTTTTCAATTTTTCGCTCATAGTCGTTTTGAAGCTTTTTGTTTTCTTTTTCCAGAGAGCCGATCTGTTTTATATATTTAGCCTCTTGAATGCGCAGCTTTTTTTCCCATTCAAAAGAATTATGCAGCATTTCCGCTTCCGCGTCCCCTTGCAGATTCATTATCGTTTTTTTCTGTTTTGCCAGCCTCGTCTCCAGGATGCTCTTTTGCTCCGCTAACTGCCTTTTAAGATCTTCAATCTCGCCCTGGTATCTTTTGTTCTCTTTTTTGACATTATCGAGCTCTTCTTTAACAAGCCTTGAAATTTCATATGCCTCGCTTGTTTCTTCTTTGGAATAAAGAGCTAGGTTCTTGTCCAATACTTGAATCTGGTCATTCTTCTCAGGTATAATAAGCGAGTTTATTTTCTGCTCTTCTTTCAGTTTTACGATATACATCTTTAATTGTTCAGATAATTTTTTTAAGGCCTCGTTTTCTTGTATGTATTTGTGTTTTTCTTTTTCTATGCTCTGTCCATACTCAAGTTCCTTATCAGCTGTCATCTGCCGCAGTGTCGCTTCCTTTTTCTGAGCTTGATTTTTTATATTTTCAATTTCCTGTTCTGAACGGATTCTGTATTTCTCATCCAGTTCCGCGTGCTTTTGCTTGTATTCTTTTTCCTTTATTTCCAGTTCCTGATCGTATAATTTGCTTTGTTTTTCGATTTTTCCGCTAATATCTTTCAGTCTCTGGTTCAGTGCTCTTATCTGAGAGTCCCTCTGGACAACAGCCCCGGCATCTCCTATTTCCTGCTCACGGTTCATGCCTTGCACGCTTTTGGACTCATCAATGATCTTCTGCAGGCGGTCGCTATATTCCTTTTCTTTACGTTTAAGGACTTCTTCATGCAGATTATCTTTTATTTTCAGCTTCTCGTTCAAGCTGTCTACTTTTGCCATAAGTTCTCTTATTTTTTGATCGTCCTTGCCGGACTGGAGAGATTCTTCCTTTTGACTTGCCTCAGCAGCCGCTTTCTCAAACTGGCCGGATAATGTTTTAACTTTCATGTTGAACTCAATCTCTTTTTGAATAAGCGCTTCTTCGTTAGCTTTTTTCTGAGCAGCAATATCTTTCTCCGCCTTGAGCAGTTTCTTTTCAAGGCCTTCTATAACCGGATAGGAAGATTCTTCTATTATTTTTTGATATGCCGCTTTCTGTTGTTTGAGTATTTCCTCATATTTTTCTTTCTGATCGGCCAGCGCCTTTTCCTGCGCCTGTTTTTTGTTATTTAATTCTTTATATAGAAAAGCTATTTCATTATTAAGGATCTTTTTATTATAATAATTCTTTTTATTTATGTCTGCCTGCTCAGAACGTTTTGATTGATAAATAACCGTGGGCTCATTCGAGTTGTCTTGTGAAGCACCTGCGTTATGATAAAAAGATATCATTATAGTAATTAAAACTAGTAGTTTTACACCATTGTATATGCGTTTTTGATCTCTTCGCATCTTTGTCCTTTTTCCTCTAACAAGTTCCTGGCAATTTAAGAAAAAACCGAACGCTGTTTTTATCTGAGAATAGGCCCTACTTCCCCCCATCCTACGCCACCCTGGGTATCATCAAACTGCCTTAGTTAGCAGCCATTTTTACCTTTGGTGTTATGTTGGTATTAATTATGACTTTAAAGGCAAAAAATGTCAAGTAAAAATTAGCTTTTTTAAAGACTTTCATACAATATTTGGGATACTGCTTACCATGTTAATACAACATATGGCAAAAGAAAAGATTTTGTATTAAAAAACAAGATTTTTTTATTGTGGGCGGGGTATGCATCAAGCACAATATCTGGTGTGAAATTTTTACACAATTGACTGCAGTCACATCAATTTTCGCCCTAATTCCAGTCCCAGGCGAACGATCTCAGATGCTTTATTTTTCATGGCCAATCTCTCTTCAGTGGAGAATTTCCCCCAGAACGGCCGCGATATTATATTGTCACTAACAAAGCAAAAAGCAATAGATTTGATCTTTTTTTTCCTGGCTGCGGCATAAAAAAGAGCGCATTCCAGATCAACACTTTGCACACCGTTTTCAGCCAGTTCTTTAGCTCTTTGCACTGGCTGATCCCAAAAGGTATGGATGCTGATAACATTAGCTTGTTTTAAATCATATTTTTTTTCGCATGCCGTATTCAAACTATATTCAAGCAGCTGCGCATCAGGATAAAATTTATTCTGAGCCCCTTCTTTAAAATTTATTCCGAATTTCCCGTGATATTGAGTATCGAAAAGCGCTTCTTTGATAACAACGATATCGGCAATATCCAGATTTTTAACAGCTCCGAGGGCACCCAGAAAAATTACTGCCTTTATTTTTTTAGGGTCTTGGGCCAAAATACAATCCGCCACCAGTGTCTGCCCCATGCCCGTATTTATAAATGTTATTTTTTTATTTTTATAAACTCCATTCAGTCCATAAAAGATCATACCTTTAAAAAATGTTTTCTGCTTTAACTCAGATGCCGCAAGCTTTACGTTAAAAAACGGGCTTATTAACAGCACCTCTCCCAAGTCATCACGGCTTATTCCGAATAATTTTTTAAACTTCTTTTCTTCTGCATCCTTCATCGCGCGCTCACAAGTTCATAATCCATTTTACCCAGCCCGATACCTTCAGCATATTTCAGCTGATTCATATAGAAATCAGCCCGCGGATATACTTTTTTAAAGACATCCTCACCCGCATGTTTTACAACCATGTCCGCTGCCGCCTTATCACATGCCACAGGATCACTTGACGCGAAGATCCCGATGTCATCAACAATAAACAGCTCATCTTTGGCCATACAGTCGCAGTTTTTTGTAACATGCAAAGCAAAATTAAAAAAAACTTTTTTCTTTATGTTAAGCAGGACACCGTAAGCATATTCAACCATTTTTTCGCTGAACACCTTCGCCTCCTCTCCATAATCATCGGCAATCGCCCCGAATTGACAGGCGCTGATACATTCTCCGCATCCGATGCATACAGGCGTTATAAATGCCTTATCCTGTTTTTCGATTATTGCCTTAACCGGACAATGTTTGATGCACCGCTTGCAGAAAGTACAGTTTCCTGTCTTTACATGCGGTTTAATATTTGAATGCTGCCTTAATTTTCCGGCCCGTGAGGCAAGCCCCATGCCCATATTTTTTAAAGACGCCGCAAAACCGCTTAAAAGATGTCCTGTGACATGCGCGATGCTTACGATCGAATCAAAATACATCACCGGCCTTGCAATGCTGACTGATTCAAAATGCTTTTTATTGATTTTTACATCCAAGGCATTTTCACCCCAGAGTCCGTCAGCAATAATAACCGGCGCGCCCAAAGAAACAGGATCAAATCCATGAACTGATGCCAGCAAAAGATGGTCCACGGCATTAACACGGCTGCCCTGATATAAAACATTTGTTTCGGTTATAAAAGGTTTCGCTGCTTTTGATTTTAGCTTATCAATAACCACCTTAGCTACCCTTGCATCAACATGGCCGGTATTCCCTTTTTCACCCATATGAATCTTCACAGGTACTAATTCGCCTTTTCTGAAATCGTCTAAAAGTCCGCTCAACTTGATCAAACTTTTAAACGAAGATGCTACCTGCACCTTATCCCTGGAATTAGTTACCTGCTGGAAATATACAATGCTTTTATTCATATCCCACTCCTTTAAAATAAACTTATATTGTCAAAAATATTTTCTATATTTTTATATAACGCTTTATGTTTCCAAGGTTTTTCAGGGAATTTATTCTCCTCCCGGCGTAACAGCGTAAAATGCCTCAAACCTCTTCACCCCCCAGGCAAAATACCTCGCTTTACTTTCAGGAATAAAGCCCCGGGAAACGACGAATTTCTGGAATTCCGGAAATACTCGCGCATAATCTTTTACCGTCTCTATCCCTCATAAAATTCCCCTAAGTGGAACTTACCATTTTTTTGTTATTATAGGCTTAACCAGATAATAATCAAGACTTTTTATTGACTTTTCCCTGACAATGCTGATATTTAGCTAATAGTAAAAGGCAAAAGAATAAATGTATATTAAATGTTATTATAGATAAATAATTGAATGCGTTGCAAAAAATATTTAGCCACAGAGGTCCATAGAGAAACACAGAGAAAAAATAAAAAAGTTAATTGTCTGGTGTTAAACCAAAAAAATCTCTCTGAACTCTGTGTGCTCTGTGGTGGAAAATAGAAATCAGATAAAATCGCTTCGGGCAATCGTCCCTGCTGCTTCGCTTTGCGAAGCAAAACGACTGGGGGGGCTCTGTCTGAGCTCCGATGTTCAGGGAGAACTTCGTTTCTTCCTGAGAAGAGAACAAAACATCACAATATCTTGTGATGTTTTTAAGTTGGAGCGGGAGAAGGGAATCGAACCCTCGTAACCAGCTTGGAAGGCTAGTGTTCTACCACTGAACTACTCCCGCAGAATTAAAGGCAAAAGTAACAAGTAAAAAGGAAGAAGGAACCCTTTATTTACGGTATCCTTTTTCCCTTTACCTTTTACCTTTTAACTTTTTACTTCTGAAATGGTGGGCAGGATAGGATTTGAACCTATGTAGGCGTCGCCGGCAGATTTACAGTCTGCTGCCATTTCCACTCGGCCACCTGCCCAACTTTTTTAAAACAAAAACAAGCTACTAATAAATGTCTTTCGCTACTTGCTACTCCAAATATGGAGCTGGCGAGAGGAATCGAACCCCCAACTAGCTGATTACAAATCAGCTGCTCTACCGTTGAGCCACGCCAGCAAAATTTCTATTTTACCTCACCGCTTAGTTTCTTCAAAACAATCGGCAGTTTATTTAATATATCCGTTGCCAGTAAACTTACTTGCCCTGTTTGTTTTACTGCCAGGTCAGCCGCCAGTCCATGCACATACACAGCTAATTTTGCCGCCTCATATGCATTTCCTGATTGCCCCAGAAATGCAGCTGTAATGCCTGTAAGAACATCCCCGCTGCCGCCCTTGGCCATGCCGGGATTTCCAGTGCAATTTTCAAAAACTTTTCCTTTTGGTTCGGCAACTATTGTACCATGGCCTTTTAATACAGTTATAATATTATACATACCTGCAAGCTGTTTTGCAAGTATTCTTCGATTTTTCTGTATATAGCTTGTTTTTCTACCTAAAATACATCCCATTTCTCCCGGATGGGGGGTAATTACCGTCAAGGCCCTACGTTTTTTTAAAATATCAAGGTGACCCTTGAGAGCGTTCAATCCGTCCGCATCTATAACCATCGGGATATCTATGCTGCTGATGATTTTTCGAACTAAGCTCTGCGTTGACTTATTCCTTGAAAGCCCTGGGCCGATAGCCAGTACATCCTTATCTTTAGAAAATTTCTTTATTTGCGAAAATGCCTTTAAAGACAGGCTTCCCTGGCTTGTTTCCAGTAACGGCAGGGTCATCGCCTCCGTAAGCTTTCGGCTCGCGATCGCGTACTGGCTCTGGGCAATACCCAGTGTTACTAACCCAGCCCCGCTAAGCAATGCCCCTTTTACACATAAAACCGCAGCTCCGGTTAACCCCTTTGATCCAGCTATTATAAAAACATGCCCAAAATCACCTTTATGGGCATCATTTTTTCGTTTTAAAAATTCCGTATTAAAAGCCTTATTATTTTTCATTTTTTGCGACTAAAATGGCCATGGCCTGCGCATAATTACGGGTATGCGACATGCTTACGCAAATTTGCGTAATGTTTTTCTTCTTTCTTAATTTTTCCATTTCCCGTTTTAACGTTACAATCGGCCGGCCGTGCTTATCGTTTATAATTTCTACATCTTTCAAATTAACCACTGAAAACCCGTCGCCAAATGCTTTTAATACCGCTTCTTTTGCGGCAAATCTCGCTGCCAGATGTTCACAATAAAACCTTCGCTTCATGGAATAATTAATTTCTTTATCTGTAAATATTCGTTTAAGAAAAGAATCCTTCCATCTTTTAAGGGCATTCTTCATTCTTTTTGTTTCGATAATATCAGTCCCGCAACTTATAAACATATTCAGTCCCCTGCCTTACCCTTTAGCGGCACTAGCTATAATTGCCTTCATCTCAGATACTGCCTGATGTAATCCGACCATAATCGCTCTTGATATTATTGAGTGGCCGATATTAAGTTCCTCTATCTCCGGAACCGCCTCAACCAGAAGCTTTGTGTTTAAATATGTCAGGCCGTGTCCAGCATTAACACCCAAACCAAGTTCTTTAGCATAAGACGCAGCCCTGGATAACCTGTTTAATTGTTTTTCAACCAACTTTAGCGAAAGAGCATTGGCAAAAGCGCCTGTATGCAATTCAATATAATCAGCCCCTACGTTTTTTGCGGCAGCAATCTGCTTCTCTTCAGGCTCGATAAATATACTTACAAGTATATTTTTTTCTTTTAGGCACTCAACAACACTTTTTATCTTTTTCTCTTTTCCTGCTACATTTAAACCGCCTTCTGTTGTAATTTCCTGGCGCCTTTCCGGGACTAAAGTCGCCTGATCAGGTCTGAGCTTTCTCGCGATATCAACGATTTCAGCCGCCACAGACATCTCCAGGTTCAACCTTGTGTGTACACTCTTGCGTAATAAACGCACATCCAGGTCATTAATATGGCGTCTATCTTCCCTTAAATGCACAGTGATCCCATCAGCACCGGCTTTTTCAGCGATAGCTGCTGCCTGCACAGGATCAGGTTCGATCGTGTGCCTTGCCTGCCTAACTGTAGCCACATGATCTATATTTACTCCAAGCCGTATCATTTGGATTCTCCAAGCTCGTTTTCTATTGATTGAGCGATAGAATCAGCGATCATTTTAATTTCTCTTTTATTTTGCCCCTCAACCATAATTCTTGCCAGCGGTTCTGTCCCGGAATAACGCATAACAAGCCGTCCGTTATTTTTTAACTTATTCTGTGCTTCAGTAATTTTTTTCCAAACAGCCGGCATCTTTTTAAAATCCTTTCTTTGTGTTACACGCACATTCTTTATAAGCTGAGGATACTTCTTCAGCCCCGCGGCAAGCACGCTTATCTTTTTTTTCTCCCTTTGCATGGCCTGTAAGATTTTCAGCGCGCTCAGCATTCCGTCTCCGGTTGTCGCATGCTCAAGAAAAATAATATGCCCTGACTGTTCTCCGCCAAAGCTTGCCTTATTCTTTATCAGTTCCTCAAGCACATACTTATCCCCGACATCCGCGCGTATCAAACGGACATTGATCGCCTCCAGAAACTTTTCCAGCCCAAAATTACTCATTGAAGTTGCCACAACAGTATTATTAAGCAGGCATTTTCGCCTCATAAAATGCATAGCTATAAGAGACATAATAAAGTCACCGTCCAGGATCTTGCCTTTTTCATCGCTAAACAGGACCCTGTCCCCGTCACCGTCAAAAGAAAACCCTATATCCGCTTTTTTCATTTTTACAAGATCCGCCATGCCTTGAGGATGAAGAGAACCGCAATTACGGTTAATATTTACTCCATCCGGTTTATTGTTTATGAGGAAAACCTTCGCGCCTAAAGATTCGAATAAAATTCGCGCATAAGCAGAAACAGCTCCGTTGGCACAATCGGCTACGATTCTTTTTCCGCTTAAGTCCAAATCAAAAACGCATTTTTTTAAATGCTCTATATATACTTGTCCGGAAGTTTTCTGAAGTGTTATTTTATTTATTTTAGGTTTTACCTTATTGTCAAACAGTAAAGGAAATGCTATGCGCTCGATAGCCCTCTCCTCTTTTTCTGAGAGTTTGAATCCATTATGCTTGAAAAATTTTATTCCATTGTCACGCCACGGATTATGTGAGGCGGAAATCATTACTCCAAGTTCAGCATCCATTGTATTGGCAAGGTATGCTAATCCCGGAGTTGGAATAACGCCTGCCGAATAAACCTTACCCCCTGCCCTTTTAAACCCGTTAGCAAAAATCTGTTCTATTTTTGAGCATGATCTGCGGGTATCTTTACCGATAACTACCTTTATCTTATTTTTGTGTTTTTTCCTAAGCCATGCACTTATAGCAAGGCTGACATTATAAACCACTTCTTCTGTAAGCGGCCATTCCCCGAATTCTCCTCGGATCCCATCTGTACCAAATAATTTACTTTTTTCCATTATAAATTTTTATCCTTGATTTCAACGCGTACTAAAGTGGGGGCGCCTATTATTTCAATATTAGGCGGTAAGATAAAATTTACGACAGGAGAGTAAGTTCTTCCGGGTCTTAAACCGCTTATATTCACATAAGCAGTAACATCCATGCGTGTCAGCTGCTCAATCACTTTGCTCGGCCCTTTCACGCGCAGATCTATAGTGCGGCGTTCAAGATCAACCACAACAACATTCTTACCTAAAAACAGCTGTTCGCCCATAAGTTGTATTTCTACGTCTTTTAAGTCCTTATAAGCCTGCGGCCCGCCTCTGAGCACGGAATTAATATAAAACCATACAACTATGGCCAGAATAAGGCTGGAAATCCTCATCCCTAATTTTTTATGTGACATCTTTTCTGACTTCACTGCTTTTTTTGTCTCCAGTTATAAAGGATAGGTTTTTTAGTTTCTTTTTGCTGCATTATATTCTTTAAAACAAAACCAAAATCATTGCCCTCAAAATCATCGATCAATTCACCGCCCTGAGCAATAGATATTTTTCCTGTTTCTTCGCTGACCATAACTATCACCGCATCTGTTTCCTCACTTAAACCTATTGCCGCCCTATGGCGCGTACCGAGAGTTTTGTCCCAACTTAGACTCTGTGTAAGAGGAAAAATGCATCCGGCTGCAATAATGCGGCCTGATGCTATAATCACTCCTCCGTCGTGCAGAAGCCCCAGCGGAGTAAAAATTGTATTCAATAACTCCGAACTAACGCCTGCATCAATGCTCACTCCTGTCTCAGCATAAGTTTTAAGCCCTACTCCCCTTTCGAAGGCGACAAGCGCTCCGATCCTTTTCTGGGCTAAACTAACCAGAGCAGGACAAACCTTATTTACAACTCCCTCTTCCGGAAGAGGAAACAGCAGATCAAAATATGTTTGCCCGATCTTGCTCAGGCCCCTTCTTATTTCCGGTTGGAAAATTATTAAAAAACCTATAACAGATATCGCAAAGAGTTTTGTCAATATCCAGTTAACAACAACAAGGTTAAGCATATTGGTAAGAGAAAAAAGCACGATTAAAACAATAACTCCGCGTAAAAGCGGTACCACTCTTGTTCCCTGTATAAAAATCATGACCTTGTAAAGCAGAAACCATATTATGGATATCTCAAGCAATATTTTTAATACTCCGAAAAAATCCCATGCAATTATCATCTTCTATAATCCCTGCTTAGTTATTTGCCATGTAAGCTGCAACGCCTCTTTTGTCTGTTTGACATCGTGCACTCTTACAACATTCGCCCCGTTTAAAACAGAAATGACCACACTAACCGCGGTTCCTAATCCGCGCTCATTGACTTGTTTATGCAACACATCACCAATAAATGATTTTTTTGATGTTCCGATCAGAATCGGGCTCTTAAGTGCTTTAAATTCAGAAAGATTATTTATTATCTTTAAATTATGCTCTGTTGTTTTTGAGAACCCTATACCTGGATCAAGTATAATGCTTTCTTCAGGAATTCCAGCCTCAAGCGCTTTTTGCTTTGCCTTATCCAGAAAATTAATAATTTCTAAAATAACATTATCATACTTGGGATTCTGCTGCATAGTGCGGGGATTTTTTTTCATATGCATTAAAACAACACCCGCTTTATAGCGAGAGATCATCTTCCCCAGCTTATTATCCTTTTTCAATGCATAAACATCATTAATAATACTTGCGCCAAGGTCAAAGCAGCGTTTGGCAACTATAGAACTTCCTGTATCTATCGACATGGGAATTTTCAGCTTTTTGCCGAGAATTTTTACAATTGATTCTATGCGCTTTAACTGCCGAGCGGCACCTATGGACCGCGCTCCCGGACGCGTTGACTCAGCGCCTATATCAACAATATCCGCTCCTTCAGACTGCATCTGCAAAGCATGCTCCAGAGCCCTGCCTTTATCAAAATAAACTCCAGCGTCGCTAAATGAATCAGGCGTAACATTCAAAATTCCCATAATACGCGGGGCTTTCGAAAGATCGATATTAAAATCGCGGCATTTAAAATAATTTGCCTTGAAATCTTTTGGTTTCAATAATCTATCCTCAAGAAATCGTATTAAAGGCACTAAATGGTCTTTTCTTCTTGTTTAATTGGGGCATCTTTATCTTTAAACGATTCTGGTGTCTTTGCCGCAGCATCCGGTTTTTTTATCTTCGTTCGCTTTTTATCAATCCCTACGCTCTCTTCAGCAGGCAATCCCAGCAATTCTCTGACCTCACCTGCGTCCATTACCTCTTTTTCTAAAAGAGCTTCTGCCAGGCTCTTAAGCTTATCAATATTGTCCGTTAAAAGCTTTTTTGCCTGTTCATAACAGTTGTCTATGATCTTGCGTACTTCCTGATCGATTAAAACCGCAGTCTGCTCACTGTAATTCTTCTCATCAAGCATATCTCTGCCTAGAAATATCTGCTGCTGTCTATGCCCGAATGTAAGGTGACCGAGTTTATCACTCATTCCGAATTCACAAACCATTCTTCTGGCACTTCTTGTTGATATTTCAAGATCATTATGAGCCCCAGTGGTTACTTCCTCAAAAATCAGCTCTTCACTGGCACGGCCTCCCAGGAACACGATCAAACGGCTTGTAAGCTCTTTTTTCGTCATAATAAATCTATCCTGTATAGGCATCTGCAGAGTATAGCCTAAGGCCGCGGTTCCCCTGGGAATTATAGAAACCTTATGCAAAGGATCTACCCCAGGAACAAGCATAGATAAAAGAGCATGTCCTGATTCGTGATAAGCCACAATAATTTTTTCTTCCTTACTTATAACCCGGGATTTTCTCTCCGGGCCCGCAACAACGCGCTCTATAGAGCCTTGCATCTCTTCCATAGTAACAGAATCTCTATCGCGTCGCGCTGCAAGCAATGCCGCTTCATTAACAAGATTGGCAAGATCAGCTCCGGTAAATCCAGGAGTCTGCCTGGCTAAGGAATTTAGACTTACATCTTCATTCAGTTTTATACCTCGCACATGCACTTTAAGGATCTCTTCTCTGCCGATCAAATCCGGACGGTCGATAACAATCTGCCGATCAAATCTTCCAGGCCTTAAAAGAGCCGGATCAAGAACATCGGGCCTGTTTGTAGCTGCCATAAGAATAATTCCTGCTTGAGTATTAAACCCATCCATTTCCACAAGAAGGGCATTCAGTGTTTGTTCACGCTCATCGTGACCGCCGCCTACTCCGGCAAATCTTTGTCTTCCCACAGCGTCAATCTCATCTATAAAAATTATGCTGCCGTGCCCGCTGACATTAGAAGCTTTTTTGGCCTGCTCAAATAAGTCCCGTACCCGTGAAGCGCCAACACCCACGAACATCTCAACAAAGTCCGACCCGCTGATGCTCAAAAAGGGAACCCCCGCCTCTCCAGCTACGGCTTTAGCCAAAAGAGTTTTTCCTGTTCCCGGAGCACCCATCAGCAGCACTCCCTTAGGAATTTTCCCCCCCAGTTTCTGAAATTTTTTCGGGTCTTTCAAAAATTCGATAACCTCGCTTAACTCCTCTTGCGCCTCTTCAACCCCGGCAACATCTTTAAAAGTAACCCGCACGTTATTCTCGCTTATTTGATGAATTTTGCTTTTACCAAAGGAAAACAAACGGTTGCCGCCTGCCTGTGAACCCCGATAAGCAAACCATATGATCATTCCGAGTATAAACACAGGCAATAAAAGACTGACAATATTAAGCCACATTACACTTGATGGCTTAATAATAAAATTCGGCACATTTTTTCTTAAAACCTGTATAAGTTCATTATCTTCAGGCGGAATGTTTACAGAAAAAGATTTTCCGTCCTGCAAAGTAACATCAGCGATACCTTCCCCCAGCTGAACACTTGTAACATACTGTGTTTGCTGATTTTGCTCCACCATATTGAAGAATTCCGAATAGGTAGTTTTAATCTGCATGCTTCTCTCATATTGTTCGGCAATTAGTCCTAAGAAAAACAATACAGCCAGGAAAATAAAAAACGGTACTATAAGCCGGCTTGTTTTATTTTGCTTATCGCTGCGTTTAGGAGTTGTTCTTTTATTTTTATCAAAATTCAGATTTTTTGCCATAATATGTGCCTCTCGCGTAGGATATTATATTAGGTACTAGTACCGAAATTTATTCTCTCAAAAAATTATGCGGACAGGTATAAATTTTAGCAAAAGCCCTGCCAAATAGCAAGCTTTTTCGCGGTTCTCTCATTATATGATAACCTATGCCGGAGTTAACAAAACAAAGTATTTTAAACGCAAAAGATGATAATACAAGACTATATTCTTCCGGCAATTAAACGGCTTAGCACATTTCCGATAAAGCTTCCCAGGGAAAATAACAAGGTTTGCAGAAAAACAAGCATGTAGCTCTGCATCAGGCGTATCTTGTATACAGTTTTTACCAAGCGTGCTTCCAGGTCCAAAAGCCTGAGTATTACGATTACAGACAGTACCATAAAAAAGATATTATCCTGGCTTCTCTGCATAACTATATGCAGGAATATCAAAAACAGCCATACAGGTACTGTATAAGCATGGGCACAAAAACTTCCCAGAAAATCAGGTATGATTTTTTTACTTTTAAACCGCAGTGTCAATAAATACACCCAGTTTAAAAGCCCGCTCACCGCTGAAGTTACGAGTATCAATACAAAAAACACGCTCAAAATCACCAAAAATACCTGTGGGACTGATAGGCTAAGCTTAAAATAGGTAAAATTCTTAAGCACAAATAAACCCAGCGAAGAAAAAAGAACCGCTGAAAATAAAAGTGAGGTTAAAGGCTTAAACGCATCTTCATCCTTGACTGCTTGTTTAAATATAGTATCGGGAAACAGCAAAACTAAAATACCGTTAAAAAATTTTGAATCCATAAAAATATTCCTATTTACTACTATTAAAAAACCATTACTTTTTCAAATTCCGAGGGGATTCTTTGTGGTAAGTAGCTACATTATAGCATAACAGAAAGGCTAAATCCATAGCAGGTTTTAAAAAGCATCTAAAAAATTAATTAAAGTTTTCTCCAGGATATAAGCTGCACAGTAGAGCTCGGATTAATAATATAACGTATAGAATCCATATACGGTTTATGATATCCAATGTCAACGCTTCCGTTAATGCGTACTCCGTCACTGCCGGACCACGCTCCTCCCAGAACGCTAAGCCCAGTTTCACCGCCGCCGTTAACTCTGAATTCACCGGTACTATAAACACATCCGTCAATATGACCATTGCCGTTAATAGTGGTGGAAGTTGTCTCATCAGGCTCAGAAATAACATCTCCTACAACAACAAGGAAGCCGCCTATTGTACCGATATTTCCATTGAGTACCAAATCTGTTTCCACATAAACCACATTCGGGATCCAGTTTGCCGGGTTGGGGTCTGACTGATCAAACCAGAAGCTTGCAGGCAGCGGAGGAAATTTACTCACTATCTCAGCCGCAGTATATATATTATCGCTGCCGTCAGGCTTGATCTGAGTTGCGGCAATAGCCCGCAGATAATCATAATCGAGCTTGATAAAGGGTGAAATACTCGTATCATTTGTCGCGGTGCCTGTAAAACAATCCTCATCAAGTATTGCGGGAAGCAATGACCCGGCATAAAGAATATCGCCGTTTATGTCAAAGGCTACTCCATTGATACGAACATTCCCGGATGTATAAATCGCGTTATCCCAGAAACTATCGGGAAGATCTTTTTTACTAATATACGCCTCCAGGTGAACAACTGCCTGCGGCTGGCCCTGATCCGGAACATAACCCCAGCTTTCAACTCTCCAGCGTTTTCCCATCTCAAGTATCGCAATTGCATGCGCATATTCTCCCAGCGTTTGGTTATTATTATCCGTCAAGGCCACATTACTTTCAGCCATAACATCAGTTGGTAATTTTGCGATAGCTTTATCCAGTCCTGCCTCAGCGCAATGCAGGGCAATGATACTTTGTTTATAACGCACAGCATTTTTTGTATCCCAGACATTGCGGAACAAAAAAGCCCCCAGCAAAATACTTACAACCGCAATGACCATAAATACCGCGATCAACAAAATTCCTCGTTTATTTTTTAACATAACGTGCCTCCTTTATTTTACGGCTGCCGGAACTTAACAGAATTGCGTAATGTCATTTTCAAAATTCTGCCTTCCTGCCGCAGAGCTGAAACCTCTTTTGTAAAAAACAATGAAATATCAATACTTCCGACATTTTTAACCGCGTTAAACCCCAGATTTAGAACTCCGTCTTCATTATCGACAGGTAAATTCACATCGCCGTCGTTTTCTGAAGCATCAAGAAAATTATTATTATTAGTATCATCGTTACCCAGGTAGTTAGCCAATACCTCTCCTCCTGTCCTTAGAATATTCAGGGACGTTCCATCGGCCTGCTGAAAATTCAAATAGGCTGCAGTAGCTGAGATAAAGGTAATTGGAAAGACATTGGGCTGAGCATAATGTGTAATGGCTGGGCCATAGTCAACATAACGGCGCAACTGTTTTAGGCCTTCTACTGTTTGATACGGACAATAAACAAAAACCGAACGCCAGCTTATTACATTATTGGCATCAAGATGCATATAATTGTTATTATGAGAACCGTCTTCACCGGCCTGAGCAATATTTCCGCGCGAAGATGCCATCCAGACGCCTTGCGTATACTCTCCGGTAGCCGGGTCAAGAAATGTAAAACTTTCTGTCCATCCGCTGGAGCCTTCCATCAACCCTTTTCGCATAGAATCTATAGCTTCGCGCGCATCAACATACAGGTCCGATTTGACCTGTGAAATAAGCCACGCCCCTTTAGATGAGGAAAATACAACAGTGAGAGTCAGGAGAATAAACACCGCGACTAAGGAAACAACCATTATCTCCATCAACGTAATTCCTCTGTTTTTTTTCATTTTATTTTCTTCCTATCGCTTGGTGAGCAAGGTTACCAGCTGCTCTGTGAACAACCGTCCTCCCTGTCCTTCCCATTTTACAATCACATATACTTTGATCGGATCCGTGGATAAGTCCGCGTATTCAACTTTTACGGTTTCATTCGCCAAGTTATTAAATCCGGATACAATTGCTCCGTTCGGGTATGCGGCAGTAAGGTTTGCGGCACTAATCGAATCAATATTTCGCATATTTTCAATAATAGACTCCGCATCACTTAACGCGATAACCGATCCTCTTAACTGTTCCATAAGAGCAAATCCCGTATGGAACACATAAAAAGACCCGATAATTACTATTGACAGAAGCAAACAAACGATCAAAATTTCAATAAAACTAAATCCGTAATTATTTTTTTTCATATTTTTTCCCCTGCTTTAATTAAAAACCCCATAGCAGCAGCCATGAGGTGTATGTGTGCATCCAACACAACTATACCCTATTTTCGGCAACTGACTGCCATGGCATTCTAAAGTCTCAAAATGCTTTAGGCCCTTGAGCTTTGCTCCGAAACCTGGTTCCGGAATCCCTTTAAGGGACGCCCCCGGCTTTCGCCTCCCGCATGAAACGCTATTTCAAGCTTTTCCTGGGGCTCCCGATGAGATTCTACCTGCGCAATCCCCTTCGGGAGGGTTTGCTATTATCGCTACAGAGTATTTATATTATCTCTCTAACAAAAAGTATATCACACAATACTATCGTTTACAAACTCCGTACAACAGACAAGGAGGAGCTGGCAATGCTGCTGTTTAGGACTGTGTTTTGCAACAGCCCCTAATCTTACTTTTATTTATTACTGCTGGCATCCGCCGCCACGCATACAAGCCGGTGTTCCGCACGGCCCCTTTTGCGCGCAATAATCCTGTTTACTCTTTGCTCCCGTTGAAATAAAACCGCTTGAAATCTTTTTAGTCATTTCCTTACTTTGGCAATACGCGCATTCTATTTTTAATTTTGACTGCGAAACACCTACTAAAAACTCGCTAACTTTATCGCATTTTTCACATTGGTATTCATAAATAGGCACAATCATCTCTCCTTACTTTTTCGCTCTAAATTCATCAAATAGATTACTTTTTTTACTTACTCGCGCCTCTTCTTCTTAGAGTAGCTACAATATTTATGGGGGAAGTTTTCTTCTTTGCTTTATCAAACACGCTTATCGTTTCAAGCCCCTGGCGCAAGAATTCTTTTTTTATTTTCCCCATCTGATTTATCGATAAAGGCATGCATTCAGATGGACGCAGAGGAGTATTGATAAATATCTTATCTGCTTTTATCTCTGCGGCAATGCGCGCAATGCTGCGGGCATGATTAAAATTCTCTTTGACAAACATAATCTGCAGAGCAAGTATTTTTTTATAAACACGCCTCAGGTGTTTTAAATTCGAAATAAGCTCAGCAAAGATTATTGACTTAACCGGATTATTAACAACTTTTAACAGCGCTTGCGTTGAAGCGTCAAGTTTTGCCATAACAAGATCAGCTTTTAAAAGCTCCTCTCTTACGTCCTTTTTCCCTAGCAATGAGGAATTCGTAATTACGGCAACAGGCTCTTTTCTTATTTTTTTTACCTCCTCTATTAATTCCCCAAGGTTTCTTGCAAGCGTCGGTTCTCCTCTTCCGGAGAATGTCAGATAATCTATCTTCAGCGTCTTGGGCAATCGGCTTATCTCTGAAACTATACTATATGTGGGCACAAAAATTTTGCGGCGCATTGAGCATGGCACAGCTCTGCCTACCTGACAATATATGCAATCAAACACACACTGTTTGAGGGAGTGGGATATCGGATCTATACCTAAAGAAGCCCCTAAGCGCCATGAAGGCACCGGGCCGTAAATATATTTAAATTCATTTTTTTGCATTTTATTCTTCAGAATCCGTAAATAAGAGCAAACACAAGCTGCGTATCGTTCTTCTTAGAAGCACCTAAAGGATTCGTGTTAACCTCATCAATAAAACTTACCCGCAAGGAAAGCGACTCGCTCAAAGCATTAGTAAATCTAGACTCAGAGCGAAAACGATATTTTTTTACATCTTCTAAATTAGGGTAAAAAATAAGTTCCTCAGATATCTTTGCTTTTTCCAGCACTGCTTTCTCAGCAAAAAAGCGCGGTATGAGCACAACATTATCATCATCTGAGCCATCCGTATATTTAACATACTCATGGCCGACACCAACTTCACCTGATGCCTTCCAGCCTTCTTCACGGGCTATCCAGTAACCGGCACCAAGAGACGGCAAATAGCGATAATCAATACCCGCAAAGCGGTCATGTTCTGTCTCTATTTTACCAAATCCAAACCAATCTGTATCACCCAGTTCCGGAGCATAGCGCATGGATCCGTTATATTTCTGCCCATCCATTTTTTTATTCACTGCTGAATATAATACTCCGGCCTTAATGGTCAACTCTGAATAATCTGTCTTTCTGATGCCTTCATAGTTTGAAACCAACTCAGTACTTTGAGTATTCCCGGTTTTTTGCGTATAACCCAAAGTTACTTCCTGTTTCCACAGGCCATCATCTGATGCAAAAGTAAAAGCCGCACTTAAGCAAATTATAGATATCACAGGCCATATAAAAATTACTTTTTTCATTTATTTCCACTCCATTTCTCTTTAAAGAACCATCCATAAGATCATTAAAAATGCTGAATCTTTCATTCTCAAAACATGCTCTTTAGGTTATTTTTGGTTTTTTCTTAACCAGGCAGAACTCTTCAACAGCATCAAAAAAAACTTTCTATTTTCTTCTTTTAAATGGATTCAGCTTATTAAGCTTATCGGCTGTATTCTCGATCGTATCATTAGCTGTTGCGCCTATGCCCAGGGTATTGCCTGCTAATCCTGAAATAACATCCCCTGCAGTACCCTTAACGTTTCCCTTAAGCCCCTCAGCCAGCAGGCCTAAGTCGAAATTCATTAAACTCGATATAGTAGTATTAGACAGTGCTTTAACAACAATAATATTTACCAGCGCCTTTGGGTCGGTTATATTTTCATATACCGCGTCTATATTCACATTGAATTCCTTAACCGAAGGAGAGTCTCCTTTACTGTAATCCTTATAATACACCTTATCTATTTTTAACTTTAAAAGATCGATTTTTATCTTAGGAGGCGCTGCTTTAGAATTATTTTGCGCAGCCTGCTTTTTTCCTTCTACATCCTCTTTAGTTTTCCTGGCCGCTTTAATAGATGTAAGTGAATCAAGATTTAATTTGCCATCCTTGTTTTTAGCTATAACAATTTCCTTAAGATGTAACCGGACTTCTTCCAGATGTACTTCCTTCTTCAAGAAGGCCCCAAACCGGTAATTAACATACACTTGCGGGATATCAACCATAATCGGGTCTTCAAACCCCTGGGGGTTATAAAGCTTTAACTCCTCAATGCCTATGAACGTGGTAACAAGCCCGATCTTTATTTTTTTAATCTTCATACTCAAGCCTGTTGCTGCTTTAACCCCTGCAGTAACCGCTGCTTTTACAATTACATCTTTCCCCGCAATAATTACCAGAACAAAAATCAAAAAAACAATTGCTATAAAGCGAATTTTCTTCATAATAACTCCCTGGTCTTATTCATGCCACCCGGTTTCTTAACCGCCCGATACCGCTGATCTCCACCTCAATCAAATCCCCCTTATTCATCCTGCCTATACCATGAGGCGTTCCTGTAGAGACCACATCACCGGGCAGTAAGGTCATTATCCGGGAAACAAAAGCCAGCAGATAATAAACCGGGAAAATAAAATCAGATGTTGATGAGTTCTGCCTAAGCCTCCCATTAAGATAGGAACGAATAGCCAGATTTTCCGGCCGTATTTGAGTTTCTATATGCGGTCCAATCGGGCAAAAAGTATCAAAGGATTTTGCCCTTGTCCACTGCCCGTCTTTTTTCTGCAAATCACGCGCAGTAACATCATTACAGCAGGTATAACCCAATATATATTCTCCTGCTTTATTCTCTGGTATATTGCGCGCGGTCTTTTTCACAATAAAAGCAAGCTCAGCTTCATAATCCAAACGCTTAATTCCGTCCGGATAAATTATATTTTCACCCGAAGCGGCTATGGAAGTCGGCGGCTTTAAAAACAGCACTGGAACTTTGGGGATCTTCAAGCCCAGCTCTTTCGCGTGCTCCCTATAATTAAGCCCGGCCATGATGATTTTACTCGGGATTGCCGGTGCCAATAATTTCGCATTTTTTTGAGCTACTGTTTGGCCGCTGTATTTGATCCTTCCAAAAGGTGTACCCTCAAGTAAATGAACCGTTTCTTTTTTTATCACGCCCCATTTCGGTTTTCCCTTATAATAAATTCTTACTATTCGCATCATCTATCCTTTATATAAATTTTATTCAAGAAAATCGCTTTCGGCAATGACTTTTATCGCCGGTTACAGGCGATTTTCGCAGCTCCAGCCGTTTTGATTTGCGAAGCAAATCAGGCAGTAAAAAAATTCCTCAAAGAATAAACTATCTTTTTATTTTTATAAGAAATGACTTCTTTCGTACTGCTGGAACCCCCATTAATAAACACAGCATCCACTCTCGCTCTATAAGCTGTTTCCATATCCACATCCATATCACCGGAATATGCTGCCTCGTGCTTTTCTATTTTTAGCTTTTTTAAAATCAAGTGTAAAATTTTTGGATTTGGCTTCAGGCTTTTTATTTGATCCGCGCAGAGCACATAATCAAAATACTTTTTAATCTTTAAGGAAGTAAGCACAATGTCTGTGTAACACGCGGGCCTGTTTGTGGCCAGGGCCACAAGCTTTTTCTTGCGCTTTAAATTATACAAAAGCATTCGCGCGCATGGGTTCATCTTCGCATATTTTTTGAGCGATTTTTTATGATGAGCTCGGTATAGCGCAGTAGCAGCATCCACGCTGTGTTTTGGAAAAAAAGCAGCGACAAAATTCTTATCTCCGTTACCGATATTCTTTTTA
>JAKLQT010000174.1 GCA_022013205.1 Candidatus Omnitrophota bacterium
AGCCCGGCGCATTATCTCCGCATTACTTACCGGCTTTCCGTCATCAGAAAGCGCCACGACACCCGCGTCTTTCAGGTCTCCTATTTCAGATAATTCCTCTCCATAAGAACCTTTGGTTATTGCTCCCACAGGCAGAACATTGATCAAGCCGGCCTTTTTACTCTGAGATATTATAAACTCAACCACACCCCGGTTATCTATCACAGGATTTGTATTGGGCATACAGCAGACAGTTGTAAAACCTCCGGCTGCCGCCGCCTTGCTGCCGCTTAAAATAGTTTCCTTATATTCAAAGCCCGGCTCACGCAAATGAGCATGAAGGTCAATAAAACCCGCGGCTGCTACTAAATTTTTCGCCTCAAATACATCCGCGCCATTTTCTTTTATATTTTTAGCGATTTTCGCGATCTTTTCGCCTTCTATAAGAATATCAAGCGTATCGTCTATCTTTGATTTCGCGTCGATCACTCTTACGTTTTTTATAATTAAACTCATCTTATGACTCCTGCCCCTCTTCTTCCGCCTGGGCCTGGCAAACCAGATATAATACAGCCATTCTAACCGCTATCCCATTGGTAACCTGTTCAAGAATCACGGAAAATGAACCGTCCGCGACATCAGGGGTTATTTCAATTCCCCTATTCATCGGCCCCGGATGCATGATCAGCACATCATCTTTGGCGTACTTTTCCAGCTTCTCCTTACTCACCCCGTACCGCATCGCGTATTCGCGCAAGGAAGGAAACAACCCCGCTTTCTGGCGTTCCCTTTGTATGCGCAAAATATTCACTACATCCGCGTTTTCCAAGGCCTGAGGCAGGCTGGTTGTCACATTAACGCCCATTTTTTCAATGCCTTTAGGGATTAGCGTTCTCGGCCCGCATAAGGTTATACGCGCTCCCAGTTTTTTTAATCCCCAGATATTGCTGCGGGCTACTCTTGAATGGGATATATCACCGATAATCGACACGTTAAGCCCTTTGATCCTGCCCTTTTTTTCTTTTATCGTAAATATATCAAGCAAGCCTTGAGTAGGGTGTTCGTGGCAGCCGTCACCGGCATTAATAATAGATGGGCCCACGCAGTTTGATAAAGCCTGTGCAATACCGCTTGCCGGATGCCTGATGATTATCGCGTCAACCTGCATTGCCTCAATATTTTTTATAGTATCCTTTACAGTCTCTCCCTTTTTGACCGCACTTGTCGATGTTGATATATTCAAAGTATCCGCGCTTAGCCTTTTTGCCGCCAATTCAAAACTAGAACGCGTTCTGGTAGATGGCTCAAAGAAAAATAGTACTATTGTCTTTCCCCTTAAAGTAGGGACCTTCTTAACCTGACGAGTTGAAATTTCTTTAAAAGATACCGCAGTTTCAAGGATTAAGTCTATTTCATCCTTGCTTAAAACTTCAAGCCCTATAAGATCTTTTTTCGTCCATCCGTTCATCTTAATCCTTTTCTTTAACTAACAGCACTACTTCTTCTTTATCATCAACCTCTTTGAGCTTAACTTCAACACTTTCAGTTAAGGTTGTCGGCACATTTTTTCCCACATAGTCAGCTCTAATAGGTAATTCCCGATGCCCTCGATCCACTAAAACAGCAAGCTGTATATTCTTAGGGCGTCCTAAGTCTATAAGCTCATCAAGGGCACATCTTATTGTCCTGCCGGTAAAAAGCACATCGTCTACTAATACCACTATTTTGTCATTTATATCAAAATCTATCAAAGTACTGTGAACCACAGGACAGGTATCAATCATAGTCAGATCATCACGATAAAGCGTAATATCAAGTATCCCTTCAGGAATTTCATTACCGTCAATCTCCTTGATCATCTGAGCTATACGGCTAGCCAGATAAGCACCTCTTTTGCGAATTCCTACTATTACAATTTCCTTTGTACCCTTGTTTCTCTCTAAAATCTCATGACTTATACGCATTAGAGTGCGTTTAATCATCTGTTCATCCATTAATTTTGATTTCTCTTTTAGCGTCATTTATAGTCTCCTTGTTGATAAATCCTATTTTTCGTGTCTTTCGTAGTTTAAGTATATATTATTTCTTACCTCCGTGCCCTCTGCCCGCCTCGCCGTATTCCGACAGGCGAGGTCTCGCCACGCTTTTTGGCGGATGTGCTCTGTGTTTAATTCTTTCATAACCTTTTATTTTTGACACTACCGATTTAAAAAAAACCTGCTATTTTGCCGGTTTCTTTACGCAAAATAAGCAGGTTTTGAATTTCATTTTAGTTCTCCTTATTAGCCTCTCAGGACTAATTTAAAGGGTTATTTCCATTTAAATTTAACACATAAACACGCTCTTGTCAAGGCTTTTTGGTAAACAAAGTTCGCGAAACAAAGAGAGCAAGGCGGTATATTTCAGCCCAGAGATCACTAAGCATTGTTTAAATTAAAGTTAAACACCGAATTTTTCGCTATTTTTTTTCAAAGTTTTAGCTAATTCAAACAATTTCTGCGCGGCGCCGGAAATCTGCTGCATAGAAGCGGTTATTTCTTCAACAGAACTCGATACTGAATGTGTCGCCATAGAATTTTTCTCGGCGATAAGAGCGACCTCTCCCACTGTGTTTACAACCTTATCAATACCCTCAATCTGCTTATTGATTACCTCAGACATACTCAAAACCATTTTACTTGTTTCATCGGAAACATTCACTATTTCCCCCAATGCCTGGGAAGTCTTGCTAACAACTTTTTTCCCTTCACCAACCTGTTCATAACCATTTTCTATAGATAATACTGCTTTGCTGATTCCTTCCTGAATTCCTATAATAAGTGTATCGATCCTACTGGCAGCCTTAGCTGAGCCTTCGGCAAGTTTTTTTACCTCTTCGGCAACAACAGCAAATCCCCTGCCGTTTTCTCCGGCTCTAGCCGCTTCAATCGCCGCGTTTAGTGATAAAAGATTAGTCTGGCTGGCAAACGTAGTGATTGCCTCGGTAATCTGTCCTATTTCCTGAGACTTAACTCCAAGCACATTCATTGTCTGCACTGTTTCCGATACAATCAGGCTTATCTTCTCCATGATCTCTACAGTTTCCCGCGCGGCCACTTGTCCCTGCTTAGCCTGAGTTAAAGATTTTCCCGCAGCAACAGCGGTTTCATCCACAGTCTTTGCAACTCCTTTAGAACTATTTCCAATATGCTGCATTAACTGTGCTGTTTCCTCCGATCGTTGAGCCTGTGTTGTTATCCCTTTATTTATTTCCTGCAGCGTATTGGAAAAATCCATGGTTGTGGTACTAACCTGCTGCGTCGAAGTAGAGAAACTTTCGGCTGAATGTGTTACCTCTTCCGCTGTAACGCGCACCTGCACGACAATCTGTTTAATCGTGTCCATCAGTTGATTAAATGCTTCGGCAACCTGAGATGTTTCATCACGAGAATTTATAATTATTTTCTGATTAAGATCACCCTTCCATTGGGATACCTGTTTCGAGAGGGATACTAGCGGAAGAGTCAGGCTCTGAGCAAAAAAGTATGCTGTCAAAGCCGCGATAATAGCCACCACCAGTAATAAAATAAACAGTATCGTTCGCATTTTATTCTGCGCCGCTTGGGATGCCTCATCGCTCACACCAACAATCACGTTAATAGGAGCACTATCCTTGCCGACAGAATATTCAAAAGTATTAAATTTAAAGGATTCCCCGTTAATTTCACACGCGTATATGCCCTTTTCTCTTACAAGCTGCTTTAATTTATTTCTAAAATTTTCTTTTATTTCTTCCGCAGCTTCTTCTTCCGAGAAATAAGAACCGGTTAATTCATTATTATAAAAAAAAGCGATTCTGCTGAAAGTCTTAATTGATAATTCCCGGGCGAATTTGTCGCTCAGAAATCTTCCCAGCATCACAACCCCAACAGTCTCTCCAGCGCTTTTAAGCGGAGCAACTGCCCGTATCGCGTAACCGCGTTTACCGCTATCAACCCCTAACCCTATATCGCCTTGTAACGCGCGTTTAAAAATTTCCTGGTCTGCTTTGGAATCTCCGAAATCAAGCGGGGTTTCAACTCTTACCAGAACTTTTCCCGAAGCGTCAATAACCTGAAGCGCGTCAATATCTTCAAAAGAAAACTCTTTCAATACAGCCAAAAGCTGCTTACGGTCACCGGTAGTTACAGTATAGGAAAGCGCGTCCTGTATATCTGGAATATTTTTAAATATACTAACGTATGCTATTGCCCTGGTTTCAAACTCCTTAAATGTTGTACTTACATATTCCAGAACCTTATTAACCTCTTCTTGCCGCATCGTTTGCATAACAGACCTTACCTGTCCCAAAACAATAATATTCGTAACCACGAGAGGCACCAGAGCGATTCCAATTATTAAAAACGTTAGTTTTGCTCTAATACCGCTTAGCATTCAGGCCTCCTTCTTTCGGTTCATCGCAGCTTTTTATTTAACGATAATCATATAAAAACCGCGAATCGAATTATTTAATACAAACTGCTCGCTCTATGCCGGTGCTTTGGTTAAAATTGCAACCAAAGCACCGGCATACTCGAAAATTGCCTATTTTTCCCTAAGAGAAATCATAATATCCCAAAAATCTCTTTGTAGTTTTCGTCTATATTTGCCATTCCTTTTTTAAGCATACTCATATCCGACTGCAAAACCGCTTTTGCCAAATGTCCCGTAAGAAGATCACTAAAGGCCTTTCGTATCTGACGGTCGCGTTCGAAATCCAGTTTTTTAGCTTGCGAAGAAACAACAAGATAGTCTAAGTATGCGATCTTCAGCCTCTCCTTAAGAATGTCCAAAGCAAGCTGTTCAGAAATACCTTCTTCCGTGGCATAAAAAACATCTTTTATGTCATAAAAGATAAGCGCAATAACAGCTTTCCTTGCTTTCTCTTTGTCTGCCGCATTCACCGCATTTTGAATATCTGATTGCAAACTAGCTCCAAAACGCATATCCATCTTAGAGATAATCTCATCCAAATTATGCGACAGCTGCAGCACCTTGTTTAAGTTACCCTCGTCCAGCTGATTTATCATCTGCTGATAAATGTAGACTGAAGATATAGCCGCTTCTTCTCTATAGCTTTGGGCTCTTAACAATGAACAAGGAAGGAAAAACAGGCATACAAGCAATCCTATAAATATTGAAACTTTTTTTGCTCTCATCCTTATCCCCTCCGTTTAGAAATCAACCACTGCTTCCATCGTAAAGCCATCGCCATTTAATGTGCCGCCCTTAATCGTGTCCTGCCAGCGGTAGGCTGTCTTGAACACAACATGCTCCCACGGTGAAACATTAACACCTATTTCAAAAGAAGAACGTTCCCCATAACTTTCATACTGGCTCACTGCGCTGGGCGAGTCAACATTAGGGTTACACCATTGGTAACGCATAACCGGCTGTACAAAGTTGAAACCGTTTTCATTATCCAGCACTTTATATCCGGCTACAATATAGTAGGTCTGCTGTGTAACTGTCCCGCCCGGCCATTTGCCTGAGCCGGTATCCGCTGGCGCGTCAAAGTCAAGTTGTAAAAGGCCAATCATCGAATCCAGCCTGCCGCTGCTATAAAAAAGTTCCGAAGTCACGTAGGTAAAATCATATAGATCATTAGTATCGTATTTGCCGGTCATCGCTTCTATGCGCCACAATAAACCTTCAAACGGTGAAAATCCCATTCTCCAGGATATTGCCTTATTGTCGTTATTATCATAAGACTGGCGGCTGGAATTGAACTGTTCGTAAACATAACCGTTTGATTGCATCACAGAAGGAGCCTTACTACCCAAATCTCCCGGGCCATTACTGACCATCAACCCGTATTCAAGAAACGCATCGCTGTCTTCCATCAGCCAAAAGCGCCCGGTCGCGCAAATACCCGCATCCCACCAACCGGTAAAACGCAGGAACCGTTCATAAAGATACGGCTGCCAGGTAAAGAATCTGTAGGTGGACGTTGGATAATAAACCTTTTCCTCGGAACCAAGCATAACAAACTGCCTGCCGATTGAAAGGTTGAATTCCATGCTCGGATGCCAGAGCAAACGCTCTGCACAGGGTTTAAAACTACTTCCGTGATACAATTCAAATTCACATTCAACCAGTACGGTCGGGGTGATTTCAGAGATGATATCCACATAAAAACTCTGCGGTAAAAAGGTGCTTTCTCCTGAAGCAACTGAGCTGGAAGTACCATCGGCATAATATCCCTGAACATTTCTGTCAAGATTCAAAAACTGTGTACTTAAAAAACCATGGATTTCAGGAAGCGCTGCCTCAAAACCGTAAGGGAGCCCTTTTTGCGTAAAAACAACATCTCTTCCTGCTTCCCCCCCTGATTTCTCTGCCGCGTACACATTCGAAACCATTCCGGCAATCATAAACATGATTGCACAATAAAAAACTAATTTATTCATTTTCTTCATTGACTAACCTCCTTAGATTAACATTAACCTCAAAAGCAGCATCCATTGCTATATTTAAAAACCTTTCCTTTACGCATCCCCCCCTTCTCAGGTTTTCTACGGCTTTGCATCCCCTTATTCTTATTCCGCCTTATGTTTAAAAATCCGCTTTTTTTGAACACGCGCCGCTTTCTTCCTTAATATACTTAATAGCCTTTGCCTGCGCGGCTAAATAACTGATAAACCCTAATTTGTTCCGCGGCACATCCCAGAGCAAATTACTTGAAGCATAAGACCCCTTAGCGCCGGATCCAGCTTGTGTTTCACTTCCTTTTTCAAATTCAAGCTCTATAAGCGCGTCCGCCCCTATCTGATACGCTTTTTCCTTGAGAACAGAAATAATATCATTCCTGGAGGCGCCTCTTATCTTGATTATTCCCATTTCAGTATAAGGAGAGGATGGAAATGATTCCAATATTTCTATCTCTTGCGGCGAAGCATTACAATCAGTTCGGTGTTCGTTAGGAATATAATTAACATATGTGCCAACACACCCTGCCTGCATAATCACGCAGCTCACCGCAAATAATTTTAGAAGTTTATATTTTATTAAATTCTTACAGGCTCCAAGCCCCAACACATTATCTTGTGAAGCACCCTGCCGGCATTGCCTATATGTTGGGTATATGATTTTTCTGATTTGCGGCAGCATTATATAATACAGGTTTATTGGGTCTACTAAACCTAAGCGCATATAATCAAATCCCCTGCTTTCAATTGTAACAACTTTAGATAATATAGATTCAATTAACTCATTCTCAATATTATACTTAATTTAAATTTTAACAAACATAAGATACATTGTCAATAAAAAAACTCGTAGTTGTGTTTTTTTTTGCATTCGTTTCTAATGTTTATCTATCTTAGAAAGAATCTCCATAACCTTTGAACGCATTGCCTTAGATTTTTCACTTTCGCCCCGGCGCTCATAGAATCCCGCCAGGTTATAATAACATTCCAAATATTCAGGATCCAGTTTAATAGCCATTCTATATTCAGCCTCTGAGTGCTTGTAGCGTTCCAGCTTTTCATAAACCACTCCCAGGTGGTTGTGAACCGGCGCAAAATCCCTGGATATTATTTTTGCCTGCTGCAAAACCTTCAAAGCTTTTATAAATTGCAGTTTTTGAATATAGGCCGCGCCAATATTAACCATTGTTCCCGCGTCCTCCGGGTCAATAGCCAGGGCCTTTTCATAATATGCCAATGCTTCATCAAGCTTATTTTGCCGGGCTAAGGAAAAGCCTATATTTGAATACGCAGCTGAATCATCAGGATCCGAGATTATCGTTTCCTCAAACTTAGCGATCGCCTTTTCGTATTGCCCTGCCTCAAGATACAAAACACCCAGGTTATACACCGCGTCAAGATTATTCGGGTCCACCTGCTGTGCCATAATAAAGGACTTTAATGCCTTTTGAGTCTGCCCTTTATAGCGGAAGGCTGTCCCGAGATTAAATAACCAGCGCGACTTATTATCTGCGGCTGCATCGAAAAATCTCGTATTTACAAAAGCAAACATTACAAATAAAAGTATCAGCGATAGAGTTAATGTTTTATATTCCCTCTGTTTAAATTTATTAATGAGCCAGATTAAAGCAAATGAAGCGAATATGATAAAGTAAGGAACGACCGCTACGCGGTAGCGGCTGACAACAAAGAATATGATCATAAGTAAAAATTGCGACAGGATAAAAAAGTCAAGCAGCATTACCTCCTTCTCTTTTTTAAAAGATACCGCTATCCCAAGCAAAGCCAGCGGGCAGATTATCCCGAACGGAAAGGAAATAAATTTTCCTGAGAAAACCAGTATCCGCAGCAAAGACGACCACATCCTGAAAAAATAAATACTCTGGTTCTCGGGAATTTCATAAGCATTGAAAAAATAATAGAATTTACGCGTAAGTAAATTGAACCATTTTCCGGGGTTTTCTACGACAAACCGCAACGCTTTAAATGTCCAGAAATCGGAGACCTCAGACGGTTTCATCTTCCTGCCTTCAATCCGCTCAGCCGTTTTTATTGAAGATACCCATACATTATCTTTCCAGCCGCGATAGGAATAGTCTCTTGATGGAGGGGCCGCTGTCTTCCCGTCAGCATATGGATTATTTCCTATGTAAAGATTGATCCCGCCTGTTGATGAAAGCAGGACAAAATCCTCACCCTGAAGATAATTCCGTATGGCAAAAGGCATAAGCATCAGCACTACTGCAATTACTATACTCAGCAGCGGAATTAATCTTTTATTTTTAACAGCCTTGAATCCAACCGATGCCTTTTTGTCATACAGATATATCCAAAAAAGCATTAAAGGAAAAAACAAGATAACATTAGCGCTTACCTGCAGCGCTATCCCAAATAATGTACCGCAGCCAAGCCATTTAAAAATATTCGGATTATCCACTGTGTGCAGAAGCGCTAAAAGCATCCCGATATTAAAAAACAATGCCAGAGTTACATTCAGGAATTGTGCGTCAAAATAGATAAACACCCCGTATATACTGCAGATAAAAGCGGCAATAATTCCGACATTTCTGCTAAAAACCTTTTTGCCCAGAAAATAGACTAAAACACAGTTAAATGCCCCCAAGACCGCCTGAACAACTCTGGCAGCCATAAATCCGCTGCCCAGGATTTTAAAAAGCACAGCCAGGAAGTATACATAAAGCGGAACACGCGGGGCGACAACCCCCCGCAGCAGCCAGTCTCCGGCTGAGATACGCTTGGCAAATAAATAGTGCGAAAGCGCGTCAATGACCGGGCTCTCAAAAAAAGGATTTTGCCTGAACTGGTATAGATATACAAGCCTGAGAAAAAGAGCCAGCAGGAAAATCGCGCTTATCCAAAGGAAATTTTTCACTTTTTCATTACTATTATTCTTATTCATTAAATTCATGTTTTTAATTCCGGTATGATGAATTTACTAAAAACAGCCCTGATGAGATATAATGGTTTTCTGAATATAAATTTATAATAAATCTTAAAGAATTTAAACGGATTTCTTAAAATTAATTTTAAATTGTACTTCCAATACCATTTTCTGCGCAGGCTTTCCAAAAATTTCCGGTCGAAATTTTCCGTCTTAAAACTTGACTTGAAGTAATCAAGAAAAACAGAATTCTCACTTAAATACCCCCTCTTGATGCACTCCTTATAAATCTCTGTTCCGGGAAGAGGATTAGCCAGAAAAAGCGACACACGGTCCAGCTTGATAAGCTCCATGAATTTCAAAGTGTTGTATATCCCCTGTTTCGTTTCCTGAGGAAACCCGATGATAAAAAAACCGTATGTATCGATGCCGTGGCGAGCGATCATCTTTGCCGTCTGCAAAGCTTTATCAAGGTCAATTGGTTTTTTAATAATATCGCGCAGAGTCTTTTTGTCTCCGCTTTCAATTGCCAGAGTAATCTCATAACAGCCGCTTTTTTTCATCAACTCAATAAGCTCTTCATCAATCGTCCATACAGCGATGCCGTTTGGCGTATTCCAGGTAAAATTAAATTTTCTGTCAATCATGCCCTGAAATATTTTTTTCGCCCTTTGCTTATCAAGTGTAAGATTATCATCAAAAAACTTAATTTCCTTAACGCCTATTCTTTTGAGCCGCGCCATTTCATCAAGCACATTTTCCGCGCTTCGCATACGGTAATTCCTGCCCCAGTAAACAGAAGAACTGCAGAAGCTGCACTCATAAGGGCATCCGCGGGAAGTTATCATGTTCATTGCAGGGCTCTGTCTGCTGATCAAACCCATAGGCAGATCTATTTTAAAATATTTTTCAAGGTTCAGCAAATCACGCGCAGGATACGCAATATCATCTATATTTTCAATGAAATCCTTTTTAGGATTAACTCTTGTCTGTCCATTATCCTTAAAAGCAATACCGTCAATATTATAATATGAACTTCCTTTATTAAAACTATCCAGCAGCCTCTTAAAAGTATCCTCTCCTTCACCTAAAACTATAAAATCAAGGCCGCTGCAGGAATTCAGGCAAACCTGCGGCAGAAAGCTCGGATGCGTACCGCCACTCACGGTTATAATTTCACCCGAAACCGACTTTATACTTTTGCAAATCTCGGCGACTACCTCAAACTGACTGGAATATAAACAGGAAATACCGACAACATCAGGAGAAAATTCCTCCACTCTGGCCTTTATCTGATCAGGTGTCAGGCCGTAACGCCTGAATCCATGCGCAACAGAACACTCAACATCATACCCTTCAAGAGCCGCATCCAGGAGCCTTACCTCATAATCATCCCGCAGGTATGCCCCCAGATAGCCTATCCCCAGCGGCGGCATGATCTGCTTTGGGCTCTCGGTAGAAAAAACAACCGGAGGAAATATCAGCATAACTTTTCGGATTCTTTTTTGTGACTGTCTCATTTTTTAATTATTCTAATCAGATCCACCCAGATCATTCGAAAACACATCACCGGATGCCTGATGATAATGCTTAGGTACTTCTTAAAAAAACGGACAGGATGCCGGAACATCTGTCCAATATTATATAACGTAAACTGCGTAAGCACCATTCCCTCGATCTCTTTGGAGGTAAAATCCTCGGTATCAATATGCGCCAGGCCATATTCCACGTTTTCAAAACAAAAATCGTCTTTGATATAGCCTTTCACCAGGCAGGTCTCATATAATTCAGAGCCCGGAGTTGGGTTGGCCATAAAAAACCAAGCACTGTCTAAGTCCATTTTCCAGGCAAAGTCAAAGGTTTTTCTGACCTGCTCCTTTGTTTCTCCGGGAAATCCGGAGAT
>JAKLQT010000175.1 GCA_022013205.1 Candidatus Omnitrophota bacterium
TAATGAACGGAAAAACTTTGTACTGATGGAATCTTGAGTGATGCTTAAGAGATTGAAATTGATTTAAAAATGCGGAAGAGGTTATTATTGCCGTAGCTCGTAGTGAAAAGGGATAAAATGAGCAAAGAAGAAATTTTATTATCGATCATAATTCTTTGTAAAAATGAGGAAGAGCATATTGAACAATGCTTGAGTTCTGTTTTGAACCAAAGCAAAAGCATAGAAAACACTGAGGTTCTAGTAATTGATTGTGCATCCTCTGACAAGAGCATTGAAAAGGCCGAACAATTTTCTGTAAAAATCATACAGCTTAAAGCTTCTTGGATTCATACCGCTTCCGCAGGAAGGTTCTTGGGAGTTATCAATACCCGGGGAAGGTATATTTTTATAATTGATGCGGATATGGAGTTGATTGGCGATTTTCTTGAAAAAGCCGTTACTTTTATGGAAAAAGATCAAACAATAGCAGGCGTAGCCGGCATAGGTAAAGAAGTCCATATCGTAAATGGGGAAAAAATACGGTGCATTGATAATTTATATAAGAGAAATACTACCCAAATCTGCAATGCGGATTATTTGGGAGGTGCGGCATTATTCAGACGCTTTTGTTTAGAACAGGCGGGATCGTTTAATCCTTATTTATATTCACAGGAAGAATTGGAATTATGTCAAAGATTAAAGAAAAGATGGAAGATAAAGACACTGCCGTATCTGATGAGTGTGCACTATACTTATCCGTATAAGAGTATAAAACTATTTAAAAGGCAGCTTGGTTCAAACAGATTCACGGGCATGGGGCAGTTATTGCGTTATTCTTTTGGCACCCAGTTTTTCTGGACGAATTTTTCCCGGTTTAAAAAGTTCGTTTTTTCCATGATATTTATCATGGTTATTATTTTTAACATTCCGCTATTAATAATTAAGAATAATTCAGCTTTTTTGGCTGGTGTTGCAATCGCAATAATATTACCTTATCTCTATTTGGTAATAAGAAAGATGAGTTTTAAAAAAGCGCTTTTAACAGCGATTATATGGCCTTGTATTATTTTTAATTTTGCTAAAGGGCTTTTTTTAAAACCAAAACCGGCACAGGATTACCCTCAAGATGTTAAAATCATTAAAAGGTGAAAACGAAGATGAATGTAGCTTTTGTTTGTACAGGTGAATTTGAACCGTGGATTTATGATTTTATCAGCCGGGAGCTTGAAGCAAACGGCCATAGGACATATTATGCTGCCTTTAATTTAAATGCCCGCAGCGCAGTTAAGAGCATAAATAGGCCCTGTTATCCTGATAAGCTCATAAGGGCAAGTTATAAAAACAGACAGGATCCCGAATCTTCTTTGTTTAATCGCGGCGAACTTGATGAGATAATGAAGTATGACTACCTGCGTTTGCAAAAAAATGGCTCAAACCAAATAAAGAATAGATTAAAAGCAAGGGCATTTTATTACGAAAAGTTCTTTCGGGATTTCTATAGGAAACATAATATTGAGGCCGTAGTCGTCTGGAACTATTTTCCGATGATGGTGCATGTTGCCTGGCGCATTGCCAGGAAGATGGATCTAAAGACGGTCTTTTTTGAAAACGGCCCTTTACGGCATACGCTTATGATCGATAACAAAGGTGTAAATCATCAAGGTTCTCTTACTGGAAATACAAGGGGTTTTTACCAGCAGATAACTGTAGATACGCAAATATGGAAAGATTATTTTACTTTATACAAGAAGCCGCTAGAATTTCCTGAAATGAAAAATAAGGGGATCATGAGCCTTTTTGAAAAATTATATTATGCCTTGCTCATGAGAAACTGTTTTTATCGAAAAATGCAGCCTGATCTTACTGCCGATGGAATCGGGAGGTCAATATATAAGAAACTTTATACTAAATATGTTTTAAAAGAAGAATCTTGCGCTTTACCGGAAAAATTTGTATTCATACCTTTACAATGCTTTTCGGATACGCAAGTCCTGATTAATTCGCCCTATATAAATAGCATAGAATCTTTTGTCCGGATCACTTATCAGGCGATAAAAAAAGCATTGCCGGATGAATATAAGATAATAGTAAAAGAGCATCCGGATGATTGGGGCAGAATCAATTACCATGAACTCAAGAAACAGTATCCTGATATTATCTGGTTGAAAAAATACAATATAAGAAGTTTGATAAAGCAGGCTGATTTGGTCATTACGATTAATTCCTCCGTGGGCATAGAAGCGCTGATGTATCATAAGCCGGTAGTTACTGTTGGTAATAGTTTTTACAATATTGAAGGGATTGTCCATCATGCTGCGATGCCTGGTGATGTGGAAGCGGCGATAAAGAATGCTTTAGATAAATCTGTTAACACAGAATTGATCGATAAGTTTTTATATTATTTAAGGTTCAAATATTTAGTTAAAGGAAGCCCTAGATATTTTGATGAAGAGGGGGTGGGCCAGATGTGCAAAAGGGTAATGGAACTATTAGGTGAATAAATAAGCTATGAATAGAGAGGTAATTGTGGATAAAGAAAATTGGAAATTTGTGGATTGTAACTTATGCGGATCCACAGGGTTTAAGACAATTTTTAAAGATAAGATATTATGCGACGGTAAAGAAGTTATATTTAACACAGTTAAATGTGTTAAATGCGGGTTTATATACAATAATCCGTTAAACATTACTGGTATTGGAAATAGTTTTAAAAAGATTGAAAGCATTACAAATCAGGCACAATGGAGAATTACGCATAAAATAAATATTTATTTTCATGCATTAGAGATATTAAGCAAAATGTATGATTTAAAAGATAAAAATCTATTAGATATTGGTTGTGCTTGCGGTTCTTTCTTGGATATGGCGCGTTTATTTGGGTTTAAGGCAAAAGGCATAGAATTATCTAAACAACAGGCAGCGTATGCAGTAAATCAATTACAGTTGGATGTTATAGAAGCAGGCACTGTAGATCCTTTAATAAAAGAGCATCGAAATTTTTTCGACGTAATTACCATGTGGGATGTGCTTGAACATATCCCAAATGCTAAGAGTACATTGCAAAAAATATCATGTTTATTAGTGCCTGGTGGTATTCTTATGCTTAAAATTCCAAATAGTTATTTCCAGATAACCAAGGCGAAATTAGCTAGATTATTTTTCCCTAATTTATATAAGGTGCTAGGAGCAGGAGATCATGTGATTCATTTTACTGAGAAATCAATTAAGAAAATGCTTTTAGATACCGGCTTTGAAGTAAAAATATTTGAGAATTCAAAACGTGACCTAGCGCAGTATAGTCCATTCTCTATATTTCAGAAGGCTTATTATAAAATGGCTTTAATCGTGGAGAAATTGACTGGAATGCATATTGGTAATTACTATTTTATTGTTGCTAAAAAGAAAAGCTAGAGATATGAAAATCACTTTTATATATCCTGATGTTATCGGCAGCGCTAATTACGGGGGAATATTTAATATTGGAATAGGTTTGCTCTCCAGCGTTCTCAAAAAAGATGGATTTAAAACTTCTTTGATCCATATTACACAGCCGATTACAAAGGTTGAATTTAGACTGTATCTTGAAAAAGAAAAGGCAGATCTTTATGCTTTTTCAAGCACAACGCCCATGTTTCATTTTGTAAAAGAGTGGTCTGGATGGATCAAAGAGTATGACAAAAATAAGCCGGTCCTTGTCGGGGGGGTACATGCGATCTTAAATCCTGTTGAGGTATTAAAGGTTGAAACATTGGATTATGTTTGTATCGGTGAGGGAGAGACAGCGATAAAGGAACTTTGCCATACTCTTAAACAGGGAAAGCAATCAACTGTTATTGATGGTATCTGGAGCAAAGTCCAGGGGGAAATTATAAAAACCGCTGGAGGCCCGATTATAAACGATCTTGATAATATTCCTTTTGCAGATAGAGAGTTATTTAATTATAAAAATCTTATGGAAGGGCGGGAACAGATGTTTTTTGTGATGGCCTCACGAGGTTGTCCCTATAATTGTCCATATTGTTGTAATAAAAGCTTAA
>JAKLQT010000176.1 GCA_022013205.1 Candidatus Omnitrophota bacterium
AAAGGAAGATGACAATGCGGTTAAAATGTTGTTCTCGACAAACCGATCTATTCAGGTTGAATGTTATGACCTATCTGTACCTCCGCAGGTAATTATTGATTTTATGGGTGAGATATACACAAACAAACCGGAAATCATGATGGTCAACAAGGGAGTGGTCAAACAAATGCGGGTTATCAGGGGCTCAAAAAAACCTCAGGACCTGGAGGATTCTTTTTATTCTGTAGATTTTATAATTGTTGATTTAAAAGAATCAATGCGTTATGACTTTGACCAGGGATTGACCACGGCGGTATTGGTAGTCTCAAAACCGGGAAAGATTCTTGACGCGAAAAAAGCGGAAACTGAAGCCGCAGAAATGGACCCAAAAACTGAATTTGCACCCCTCGCGCCAAAGCAGAATATGCAGGCAGCTTCTGCACCTGCTAAAGCAGCTACCCAGGTAAGTGTTTTGGAAACAGTACCGTTTTCAATGGAAGATAAAGAATATGAAATGCCTGTTATACCTGAAGCTAAAAAATCCGAAGCCGGCAAAACAACAACCATGGGTAAAATGAAAAAGGGAATTAAAAACTTTTTCACTTTCGGAAAAAGCAAAAAGAAAGAAGCCTCAGTTGACGAACAGATAAAAAAGGCAGAGAAGCCAAAACCTGCGGTTAAAAAAGAAATAAAGGCAACGAGCAGAAAAAGAAGAAAACCCAGGGAAAAGTTTAAAGTAGCTAAAAAAACAAAAAAGCCCGGAGAAGAGAAAATAGTAAAGAAGGTTACGGAAGTAACTAAAGTAAAGAGCGATGAGGATGTTTATGAAAACGCGATCGCGCAAGCCAAAGCAGTAGTTGAGCAAAAGGCTGCCCAGCTGGATGCGGCAGAGAAAAACATGGTTATTGCCGCAGATAGTCTTAAAAAAACGGATTCAGCCCGAAAAACTATAGAGCAGAGGATAAAAGAAAATAACGCTAAGCAGGAACTATTAAAGGCTGATTATACCGAAAGTATTAAGCTTGCTGTTTTTGCCAAAAATGCGGCTAATGCTACCTGGATGGAGTATTCTGACGCAAAAGCAAAATTAAGCCTGTTTTTGAAAAACGAGGCCGAAGCCGGGAAAATAGAAGAAGCGCAGAAAATATATGAACAAAAGAAAATGGAGATGTCCCAGGCGATAAAAACGGCTGAGAGCGCTAAAGAAGAAAACGAAGCGAGATTAGCTGCGTATGAGCAGGCAGCGCGGGAAGGCAATGAGCTGCTGGTTGAGGCTGAAAAACAAAAGAAAAGTGTTGGCAAGGAGCAGATGGAGTATAACACGGCTGAAGAAACAGTGTATAAGAAAAGGCAGGAACTGGCTAACGCGAAAAAAGAAGTTCAAAAAGCCGAAAGGGATTATCAGCAATATGAAATGGCCAAGGTGGATGAGGAGTATAAAAAATCATTATTTAATATAGATAAAACACTAACACTTGAGGCTGAAAAAGAGGAAAGAAGAAAAGAAGAAGAAATACTTAGCCGGCTTAAAGAGGAAAAGGCCGAACAGATGCGAATAGAGCAGGAGAGGAAGTCTAAAGAAGAGGCGCGATTGGCTGCTCTTGAGCAGCTCCAAAAGGATGAAGAAAAGGATCAAAAACAATTTTTGCGCAGAAGAAATGAAAAGGTAGAACCTAAAAGGCGAAGAGTGCAATCTCTTGCCGCGCCGGAATCAAAGCCGGAAACAGTACAGATGAAAATAGAAGTATTACAGACAGCCGTAGAACTGCGTAATTCAGGCCTTGAGATGCAGCGCGCCGGAGATTTTGACAGCGCAGTAAAATATTACCAGCAGGCCTTGATTAGTGATCCAAAATATGCTACTGTCCACAACGATTTAGGGATTCTATATGAACAGAAAGGGCTTAATGATAAAGCAAAAATGGAGTATCTTGAGGCACTTAAAATAAATCCCCACTATATTAGAGCACACTCGAATTTAGCTCTTTTGTATGAAATGTCCGGAGATAATAATAAGGCTTATTATCATTGGAAACAGCGGGTACAGTTAGGCCGGCCGGATGATCCCTGGACAGTGAAGGCTAAACAGAGGATGGAATTATTAGAACAACAGAGAAAGTAGAAGAATGTCAAATATAGTAATTATTGGCGCGCAGTGGGGAGATGAGGGTAAAGGTAAGATAATTGATATCCTTTCTAAAGACGCTGACTATGTAGTACGTTATCAGGGAGGGAATAACGCGGGGCATACCGTAGTGGTCGGTACAGATAAGATCATTCTGCATTTAATACCGTCGGGAATCCTGCATAAAAATAAGATTTGTGTGATCGGTAACGGGGTTGTAATTGATCCTGAAGCACTTATTAGTGAAATAGAATATCTTAAAAAGCGAAATATTGATGTCAGCAATAATCTCAGGATCAGCGATAAAGCGCATGTGATTTTCCCTTACCATAAAATCCTTGATAAATTACGGGAGGAAAAATTTAGAAAAATCAAAATCGGTACTACCGGTAAGGGTATAGGCCCGTGTTATACCGATAAATTTGCCCGGGGCGGAATAAGGATAGGGGATCTTTTAAATAAGCGTTTATTTAAAGATAAATTGAAATGCAATGTTGAGGAAAAGAACGCGATATTCTCAAAAGTTTACAAGCACAAAATTTACCGCTTTGACAAAATATATCAACAGTACCTTGATTTTGTCAATATTATCAAACCTTATATATGCGATTGCTCGGTGCTTCTTAATGAGGCGATAAGAAAAAAGAAAAAAATACTCTTTGAAGGAGCTCAGGGGACATTGCTTGATGTTGATCACGGAACATATCCTTTTGTAACATCCAGTAATTCCACAGCCGGAGGCGCGTGCGTGGGGAGCGGTGTTGGGCCGACCAGGATCAATAAGGCTATCGGTATTGTAAAAGCGTATACTACACGGGTCGGAGAAGGGCCTTTCCCCACGGAATTTTCCGCTCCTTTGATGAAAAAGATTCGTACTATCGGTAAAGAATTCGGGGCAACAACAGGCAGGCCCCGGCGTTGCGGCTGGTTTGACGCGCTGGTCGTTAAACACGCGGTTGCTGTTAACGGGCTTGATGGAATCGTTGTCACCAAACTGGATGTTTTGGATCAGATGCCTAAACTGAAAATCTGTAGGGGCTATAAATACAAAGGTAAACTATATGAACATTTTCCTTCGGATATTGAGGTTCTCTGGAAAGCAAAGCCTGTTTACGAGGAATGGCCGGGATGGCTTCAAGATACAACAAAAACTAAGAAATTCTCCAAATTACCTGTTAATGCCCGCAAATACCTTAAGAGACTGTCTCAACTTGTAGGAGCTAAAGTGGAAATGGTTTCCATAGGTTCAGAACGCAACCAAACTCTTTTCGTTTAAGGGATCCTTATAATTAGGAGAAAGATACGGTTATGATAGATATTTATATGATCGCATCCCGTTTAGCACTGGCTGTTGTTTTAAGCGGGTTGATAGGTTATGAACGTGAAGTACACGGCCGGGCAGCGGGGCTAAGGACAACAATACTTGTAGGTGTAGGCTCCTGCCTGATAATGATCATTTCAATGTATTTGCATGCGGTTTACGCAGGCTCCGCTGATGTAGACCCGACAAGAATAGCCGCGCAAGTTGTTAGCGGCATAGGCTTTCTGGGCGCGGGTACTATTATCCGCTATGGAGCTTCTGTACGCGGGTTAACCACGGCCGCGGGCCTCTGGGCGGTTGCGGGCATAGGGCTTGCCGTGGGTTGCGGTTTTTATTCGGCGGCTTTGATGGCTACGGGAATAATATTCCTGGTTTTAGTGGTATTATCGCGTTTTGAAAGAAACATAAGAAAGCAATTTGACAAAACATTGACAGTAGAAATATGCGGGGGAATTGATAAATTCTGCCAGGTGACAAAGACTATTTCTGATTTTCAGGCTGAAATTAAGGATATTGAAGTACAACCGGCTCCCGGTAAAGATGTATTTAAAATAATCCTGAATCTAAAGCTTTATAATCAAAAATTAAGCAATAAGATCACGCAATCCCTAGTACAGGTTGAAGGTGTAACGAGTGTAAAATGGGTTTAAAAAAAAGAAAGAATACGCTCTCAAAGAACAAAACCAATAATATCAGCTTAGACAGAAAGAAACCCTGTACTGCCAGGATAGACATTTCAAGAGAAGAACGCCGCGGGTTCCCTGAAGTTATTTATTGCCCGGGGAAAACAGCCGCGCAGATAAAAAATATAGCTGTTTGTATTCTGCGCCATAACGATACCCTTCTTCTGACAAGAGCAAGCAGAAAGATATATACTTACCTTAAAGAATCTATCCCTGATTTAAAATACAACAGCCAGGCAAACTTGATTTATTTGTGTAAAAAAAAGAAAAAGAACCAATCCAGGGGAAAAATCCTTGTTTTAAGCGCAGGCACCAGTGATATCCCGGTAGCGGAAGAAGCGGCAGTAACAGCAGAGCTTATGGGCAATCATGTGGACCGTTTATACGATGTGGGAGTAGCCGGAATACATCGGCTGCTTGATAAAGTTGATCTTATTAGACAGGCAAATGTTATTGTCGTTGTTGCCGGAATGGAAGGAGCTCTTGCCAGTGTTCTCAGCGGTATGGTAGAAAGGCCGGTTATCGGAGTGCCGACAAGCGTAGGCTATGGGGCAAGTTTTTCCGGGATAGCCCCGCTGTTGACTATGCTCAACAGCTGTTCTCCCGGGGTAAGTGTGGTTAATATAGACAATGGTTTTGGCGCCGGATATATGGCGGGACTAATAAATAAATAGGATAACACAACTTGTATTTTTATCCCGCATGCTTTGAAAATTTTAGCTTTCCGCGTTTTAAATACAGCGGGACAGGCAAGCAGGGGATGAAAGTAAAGGTTCATGTTTATTTGAGTTGATAAAAATCATGTAACTATAAGCGGTATAAGGTGCTGGAAAAATTTTACGTTCAACACAGTTTTTCC
>JAKLQT010000177.1 GCA_022013205.1 Candidatus Omnitrophota bacterium
AAAGATCCTGAATCCGGCAATGCTTTTCGTAAATACGTGGTAAATCTCACCGGTTACTGGATTATGCTTATCGATTGTAACCATTCAATCTTCCCTCACTAACTATCACTCGACCGCTCATTCCACCGCGTAGGTGGAATGACGGTTTTCAGATTAAAATACTCTTCCATTGCCCATCTCCGATTATAACATGATCTAACACTTTTATCTGCAATACATTGCCTGCCGCAACAAGCTCGTCAGTAAAAGCTTTATCTTCCCGGCTTGGCTCCGGGCTGCCTGAGGGATGGTTGTGCACGCAAATAATTGCCGCGGCAAAGTACTGCATAGCTTTCTGGAAGATTTCGCGGATGATCGGCGCGGCTTTGTTTACTGTGCCTTCGGTGATCTCTTCTATCTCAATTATTTGGTTCTGAGAGTTAAGTAAAACTGCCTTGAATACCTCTTTTTTCAAATCGCGCATGCGCGGCATAAGCATATCAACAACATCCTTAGCTGATTTTATCTTTTGTTTTTTCGAAAGCGCCTCTTCGCCAAATCTGCGGCCGATCTCAATCGCTGCCCTGATCTGAGCGATCTTCGCGCTGCCCAGCCCTTTGAATTCCTTCCAATCCAGGATATCAGTGTGCCCCATATTGCGGAATGTCTTAAACTTCTTCAGGATATTACGGGCAATATCTAACGCGCTTGCGCCATGTGTTCCGGTACGCAGCAGAATCGCCAAGAGTTCAGAATTACTTAAAGTATGCTCGCCATTTTTTAATAATTTCTCTCTCGGCCGATCCTCTTTTGGCCAACTTTTAATACCTTGCGATTTTTTGTTCATGACACTCCCCCAAAAAGCAAAAAGCCGAAGGATTTTCACCCCTCAGCCCTATTCCAGTTATAACAAGTGTAATTTTATTATCATCACATTATTTAATCCTGGATTTATGTTAGTTTATACAATCATTAAGTGTTCCTATTATAACGATTAGCCGCCCCCTCATATACGCGCTATTCTATAATACTTTCTTCTGGTATTCTCACTTGCTTTCTCAGGCATTGCCTTATTCTTCCAAGTCCTTTTTGATTTTATCAAATTCATCCTTTGTGATCTCACCTCTGGCATACCGCTTTTTCAAAAGGTCCATTGGTTTCTCTTGTGACTCTCTCCCTGAAACTTTTGATTTAGCATTTTGCGTTATTGCATAAAAAACCGCCACGATTAATATAATTGACACTATCCACATAAACATCCCCCCTGAACCGAAATCCATCATGCGATAACCGCCGTAACATCCCATAACAACACTCCTTTCCTTTGTTTTATAGAACAAAGCACTTTCTTCAATTGTGTTTATACCATTAGCGCAATTTGTCTCTTTGCCTTTTATTATACTCCTTTATACATGAAATCAATCATTTATTTCTAAGCGGTTCCAACAGGTATTCCAGGCCGTTAAGCTTGATCTCATAGACAGTCTGCAGCATTTTCCCCATACTGTCGTTCTTAAACCCCTTGCCTGCCATCCAGACAATGTACGGCTCAGGCAAGTCAATCAGCAGCCTGCCCTTGTACTTGCCGAAGGGCATCCGCGTACACACCAGCTTGATCAGGTATTCCTTGTCCGGGGTCATCACATGATCAAATCCTGAATGTTTGCTGTTCTTTTTTCGCTTTTTTCTCAAGGCGCTTCTCTTTGAGCGTTTTTGCCGGTTTCTTTTTTACATCTTTTTTACTATCATGACTTTTTGACATGACTTTCCTCCTTTATTGTTACGGGTTATTGTTTTCCTTTAAGCCTTTTTAATGCTATTCTTTTTAGAGGGATCTCTACTTTTAATACCTCTACCTTCACCTCATCTCCTACAGATACTATTTCCTGGGGATTACGCACATAACTATCGCTTAATTGTGAAATGTGAATCAGTCCGTCCTGATGCACCCCGATATCCACAAAAGCGCCGAAATTCGTCACATTGGTTATAACCCCATCCAGGGTCATGCCCACAGAGAGATCCTCTATAGTATTAATCGCGTCTGAGAAGATAATGCTTTTAAATTCCCTTCTCGGATCGCGGCCTGGTTTTTTTAGTTCTTTTAGAATATCCTCAAGTGTCGGAACGCCGAAATCATCGCTAATATATTTTTCAATCTCTATCGATGCGATCAGTTTTTCATCGCCAATAATTTTCTCCAGGCTCACATTATGATCCTTGGCCATTTTCTCCACTACAGAATAAGCCTCAGGATGAATGGCCGAATTATCCAGTGGATTCGTATTATCGCGTATTCTTAAAAATCCCGCGCTTTGCTCAAAAGCCTTTGGCCCGAGCTTAGATACCTTTAATAATTCCTTGCGGCTTTTAAACGGCCCTTTTTCTTTGCGAAAATCTACAATATTCTTTGCTACTGCGCGGCCGATGCCGGAAACAAAAGAAAGCAGTTCACATGATGCCGTGTTCAGCTCTACCCCCACATAATTAACACACGATTCTACGGTCAGGTCCAATGCCCTTTTCAAAGCATGCTGGCTAACATCATGCTGATACTGGCCCACGCCTATGGATTTGGGGTCGATCTTGACTAGTTCCGCCAGAGGATCCTGCAGCCTGCGGGCAATGCTTATTGCACCGCGCACCGTAACATCAGCATCCGGGAATTCCCGGGCCGCAACCTCAGATGCCGAATATACGGACGCCCCGGCCTCGCTGACTACCACGGAATTTAATTTCAGCTTATGTTTTTTTATTAACTGCCTGATGAAAATATCTGTTTCTTTGGAAGCTGTGCCGTTGCCGATAGCAATAAGTTCAACATTATATTTTTTAATAAATCTGATGAGCACTTCTTCGGCCTGTGGCTGTCGTTTTTGCTCATGCGGATATATGGCTGTAAACTCTTTAAAATCTCCCTTGGCATCAATGACCACTACTTTACATCCGGTGCGAAAGCCGGGATCAATACCCATGATCACTTTATTGCCTGCCGGAGCAGCTAAAAGAAGCTTGTGCATGTTATCGCTGAAAACATTGATTGCTTCTTTTCCAGCCTCCTCGATTTTCAGGACAAAAGCTTCCAGCTCAATAGAAACAAATATCAGCCGCTGGAAACTATCAACCACCGCGTTTTCCAATTCATCCTTAAACAGGCATTTAGGATTTTTAATCACCTGTCCTTTTATAAAATCAATAAACATTTCTTTTTCAATGTCGATCTTCCAATTCAATACCTCCTCTTGAGTCCCGCGGCGGATGGCTAAGACGCGATGTGACGGAGCCTTTTTTAATAACTCGCGAAATTCATAATAATTCTGAAATTTTGATTCCTTATCTGCCCATTGCTTTTTCACTTGAGAATGCAAGACCCCTTTTTCCCAAACCCGCTTTCTCACCCAGCCGCGGATAGAAGCATCATCTGAGATCGTCTCGGCAATAATATCACACGCGCCTTTGATCGCGTCTTCATAGGTATTGACCTGTTTTTCGGGATTTATATAAGGCTCGACGATCTGCTCTTTAGCCTGGGTAAGAATCTCCTGCTTAAGCATGATATCTGCCAGAGGCGCCAGGCCCTTTTCTTTGGCAATCGCGGCCCGGGTTCTTTTTTTCGGTTTAAAGGGCAGATAGATATCTTCCAGTTTATTTTTGTCCAGGCATTCGGTGATCTGCTTTTGCAGTTCAGGGGTCAGCTTGCCCTGCTCGGTTATGGTTTTGATTATCGTTTCTTTTCTTTTTCCCAGTTCTCGATAATAATCCCATTTTTCAGAAATAGAGCGGATCACAATCTCATTAAGGCCGCCGGTTTTTTCTTTTCGATAACGGGAAATAAACGGGATCGTCGCGCCTTCGTCTAATAGTTCAACAGTATTATTAACGTCTGAGATCTTTTGATTTAATTCTTTGCTAATATGCTTAATAATGGACGCATTATCCATCTCATCTGCTCCTGTACCTTAAAATTGACCGTTAGGGGTGAGGCCTTCTTTTAGAAGGAAATAGCTTTTTGCCTTTAAAAAAACTTCTTTCACCTGAGCTATTGCCGTGTGCCTGGCCTTTAGGAGCAAAGGGCTTTTTACCCTTATAAGCGCTTCTTTCCCCAAAGCTCTCCTCACGAGTCTGGCCTCCATGACCTTCGAACCGGGAAGGCCTTGGCGAAGACTGGCCGAGCAGCATATCTATCTTCCTCTCCAAAAAGACCAACTGCTGCTGCATTTTCCTGATCATAGAGGCCACATCATTCTCTGCCCCATGATGCCTCTCCGGAGCACTCTCATATTTAAAGTTTTTGCTGTGCTTGTGTTTTTTTTGCTTAAAATTCAACTCTTCCATTTTAACCATCCTTTTTTCTTTGTTTAATTTAAGATACCATATCTTTCACTCGGATAGTTATTGTATCTCACTAACAATACTTCGTCAATTAATCTGTAAACTCAGCCAGCCTGCGAATGAATTCCTCGCGCTGTGATTCATATTCCTGAAATACCTTATCAAGCTCTGCATAATGCTCATTAATTCGCGGCGGCAAATCCTTAATCCTGCGCGAGAGCTCGGCAATAGCCTCTCTATCAGCCTGATAAGAAGCCGCGACAAGGCCTTCATTTACCTTTCGTAACTCTGTTTCCAGATTAATTATCGTTTTTTCCAACTCTTCTATCTTTACTTCCAGCGGCTTAAGCACCCTGGTTTGCTCATCACGCAGCTTTGCAACCAGCCGCCGGTGCGTACGCCGGCCTATTTTAGGATTTTCAAGGGTTTTACATTCCAAAGCTGCCTTCAAATCTCCTTCTTCATCGCCCCAGCCAACCTTACTTAAGAATTCCTGATAAGTGCCGTCAAAATACCGCACCCCATCTTCTTCAAATACAAGCAATTTTTCCGCGATGCGCTCCAGAAACAATTCGTTGTGTGTGACCATGACCACCGAGCCGTCGAATTCCTCAATCGCCTCGCACAAGGCTTCGCTTGATTCCATATCCAGATGATTCGTCGGCTCATCAAGAAGCAATAGATGGCATGGCTGCATCAAAATTTTTCCAAGCAGCACCCGGCTTTTTTCTCCCCCGGAAAGCACAGAGATCGGTTTCAGGGCCAGATCCTGGCTAAATAAAAGGGATCCGCAGATAGTACGGCCGCGCTGCGGCAGACCAGCGGGATCAGCGCTTAGAATTTCCGCAAGCACAGAACGCTCTGAACTTAATCGCGCTGTATTGCTCTGCGCGTAATAACCGATTGCCAAATGAGGATGCGATTTAATCGCACCTGTTAACGAATTCAGTTCTCCGGCAAGCATTCGCAGCAGCGTTGACTTTCCTTTGCCGTTTTTCCCGATCACACACAAGCGTTCCCTGCGGCCGACCCGGAAAAAAATATTTTCAAATAACATCGGGCTTTTCCTGTCATAAGAAAAACTTATATTATTGGCATTCATCATTGTTGGGGCGCTAAAAGGCGCGGCATTAAATGAAATATCAAATGTCTTGATCTCTTCCAGTTTATCCTTCTGTTCCAGTTTCGCGATGCTTTTTAATCGCGATTGTGCCAATCCTGCCTGCCTGGCCTTAGCGCGAAATTTACCAATGAATACTTCTGTCTGTTTACGCTTGCGCTCATCACGCTTACGGGTTTTTTCATATATCTGTTCTTCCTGGGCGATCTGCTGATAAAACCTTTCCGTAGTACCGGACATCTTACGCATCCCCTTACGGTGAATCCCCACTATATGCGTAACAACCGCATCCATAAAACAGCGGTCATGCGTAATCAGCATCAATTCCCCTTTCCACTGGCGCAAAAACCGGATCAGCCAGCGAATAGCCACAATATCCAAATAGTTATTCGGCTCGTCAAGTAACAACAGGTTTGCCTGGGAAACAAGAATTTTTGCCAGATTAATACGCACCTGAAATCCCCCGGAAAACTCAATCGGAGATCTCTGCATATCTGAAACGGAAAAACCAAGCCCATGCAAAACCTTTTCCGCTTTCCAGGAGTCCTCTTGCTCACTCTCAGGCATCTCCAGGCATGCCTCAGCAAGTACTGTACCTTTAGAAAAACAAATATTTTGCTCAAGGCAGCCAATCCGATAGTTTTTAGGAATAACAATCGTTCCTGCATCCGGTTGTATTGTTTTGTTGATCAGGCCGAACAAAGTTGTCTTACCATGGCCGTTACGGCCGACCAGGCCGATTTTTTCATTCGCGCCGATAGAGAAACAGCCCTCTTCAAAAAGCTCCTGGCCGCCAAAAGATTTGGATATATCGCGTATTTCAATCATAATTTCGCTTATTATACAACCGGAGAAGGCATTGCGCAACGGAAAAGACTACTGACGAGCATCAATAATCTTTGCATAAACTCTGATAATTTTGTCTTTCCGGTTTGACGCGGCACGGCTTATTATTAGCAAACTCATATAGTCATGCCAACAACTTTAAAACCTTAAACCCTCGTTGTATGCCCCTCTTTGTTCTCCTTGCTGCTTTACCCGTATTGTCAAAAACTAACCACAGAGAGCACAGCCTCAAAGCTAACCTCTCTTAGTTTGAATTCATGAGCTAATGCTTCTTCGTAAATACTTTCTAATAGTCCTGGGCCTAAAGTTGAATGGACTTCAATAGCACAGCCAATTATTCTTTCCGTTATATTCTAAGACAAGACCTTAAACTTCTGTCCCGCTATTGCATTTAAAAACATTTTATGCTATAATTATAATACATTTAAAAAAACTTTAATTAGCCTCAAATTAAAGTTAATATAATAATTAAAACATAGAT
>JAKLQT010000178.1 GCA_022013205.1 Candidatus Omnitrophota bacterium
CACTGTTCTTTTATACTCCAAACTTTTAATAAGATTGCGCACCTGAATAATCTGCACCGGGTCAAGCCCGATCGTCGGCTCGTCTAAAATCAACACTTCCGGGTCATTAATTATAGCCTGGGCAATGCCCACCCTTTGCATGTAGCCTTTAGAAAGAACCGCAATGGTTTTACCACGAACATCATTCAGATTACATTCTCCTAAAACCTTATCTACCTGAAAACGCTGTTGTTTAGGAGGAACATCTTTCAATTGCGCGGCAAATAAAAGATAATCCTTTACCGTCATATCCGGATAAAGCGGCGGAGTTTCCGGCAAATAGCCTATTTTTCTGCGGACAGCTAAAGAGTCTTTGGCCGCATTTATCCCTCCGATAATAAACTCCCCTGAGGTCGCCGGCAGATAAGACGTTAAAATGCGCATAAGCGTAGTTTTGCCAGCCCCATTCTGCCCCAGAAATCCAACAATCTCTCCTTTACCAATAGTAAAGGAAACATCTTTTAAGGCCTGCAATCCGCCAAAATATTTTGTAATGTTTTGTGTAATAATCATAATTTCAAGAAAATCGCCTTCGGCAATGACTTTTATCGCCGGTTACAGGGGTTTTCAAAGCACAGAGCATGCGGGATAAAAGCGAGCAGAAATTTTTTTCAGGCACTTCACCCATTTCTTTCTCCATTTTTGTTATATTATACATCATTCCTGATGATTTTAAAGAAATAAGAATCGGCTGCTCTGCCAGATCGCACTCTATATTATTATCTTTACTTAACAATCTCTATGCCCTTATCTGTGATTTTTATTTTACGCTGTTTATATAATACGCCGATTGCCTGCTTAAATACTCTTTTACTTATTTGAAATTTATTTTTTATATCCTCAGGAGAGCTTTTATCATTAAACATTAATTTCCCGCCGGCTGCCTCAAGCTGTTCGAAGATTTTATCAGTAGTTGAAAAAACATGCCTGCCTTGCCTAGGCTGCAAGGAAATATCTATCCTTCCGTCCTCTCTTACACATTTTATAAATGCTTTGAGCTTTTGGCCTTTTTGATACTCAGTATAAACCTCATTTTTATAAACCAGTCCTGTGTACTCATCATTGATTGCTGCTTTTATCCCCAAATCAGTAAAGGCATAAATCAGGGCATCTACTTCCTGCCATTCTTTAAACACACCCGGGGCAGCTGTTTCTTTTAAATGCTTATAATCTTCGCCCATTTTCTTTCCCTTTATATCTTTCGAAAAGCTGCTGTGATTTTCTTTATTATGTCGTTTGGGAGATTAACATCTTTAGCATACTTTGGCCATTTTGACACAGCATCTTGAACCTGAGAAAGAATTGCATCAGCCCTTCCCTTCTTCATTGATGCGGTCTTGGCAAATTCAATAAAATCATTTTTATCAAATTCATCCCGCTTTCCATTCATAGACATTTGATGCATATTCGTCCAGCTTCCTGAGGGATTATAACTATAAATAACATCAAATGCCGGCGAAAGCTTCCATTCACCCGGCTTATTCATTAAAAACGCGATGTTCTTAACATGATCATCCTGATTTCTCGCGATAATATTAAATGCGGTTCGTCGAAATTGCTCCTCTATCGCGTTCATCGGCAATTTTAATTTTCGCATAACCTGAATAGCCTGTTCATATGAATATGCTCCGGCCTGATTAAAATCATAATGTGCTATTGCGCCTAAAGACTGCATGTGTATTTTATCGCCTTTATCTGTTCTATCAAACCGCTTTGTCATAAAATGACTTCTGCCGTTTTCATGCAGTAACCTGCATTCACTCATTTGCATCCCTGCTTCGGATGCCATTTTATAATATGCGTACTCTATAAGCCCGTATCCTTTAGTATCTTCTATTTCTCTATCGATATTTCCGGACACGCCGTCAAATTTCAATATCCAATACGAGAATCCGGATCCGGCCATAATCTGTCCGGATCGAACTTCTTGCGTTTCAGGATTCCAGGCAATAACCGCTTTTGCTCTGGCACCGCCCGCGGAAGTTCCTACTTTCAGGATATCCTGCAAGGCCTTGTCCCTCATTGAAATTGAAAAAGAGCGTTTAAAGGAATTTTGTTTTGAAAGAATTTCGCTTGCCAGATCAACCAGAGATTCAATATTAATATTTTTTAAAGAGCCGTAAACCGGCCCTTGCGAAGGTTTAAATTCAAGCGCTCCGATCCCCCGCTTTCCGATATAACAAAGGCGCTCTACAGAATTAAAACTTTCCGGCAGCCTTCCCTCTTTTGCCAGCCAAACATTAATCAATGCATTACCAAACTTGTCCGGTAAAGAATCTGATAGTAACCCGGCAAGCCCATGAAACGCGTTTGATAGCAGCGCAGGGAAAGAATAAATTTGGGAAGAAAGCGGCATAGTAATCGGAGAAACCTCTATACCACTTTTTACGAATGCCGGTTCATATTCAAAATTAGCAATGTTCTTTTTGCCATCCCAGGCAACCGCCCCTATTTTTCTTCCCCAAAGCCTTACTTCCGCGATACTCATTCCTTATCCCCCCCAGGCCCAATCAGATTCCTTATCATCTTCCTGTGGCGATGAAGCTCGCTGCCTTGTTTTTCCTTTCATTTTAAGTTGCTGAAGCGGACTTGCGGCAAGCTCAGGAACAAGAGATTCCATATTCGCGATTAAATTTAACGCGCGTAAAATACGTATCAATTTTAACAATTGAATAGACGCCCCGCTTTCAGCGCGTTGGATAGTTGGCGTTGAAACACCTGCTTCAGCAGCTAATGCATTTTGTGCCATATTTTTATTTAGTCTGTGCCTGGAAATTCGCAATCCAATTTCTTTTAGAATTGCTTTATCTGACATCTCATTACTAATCATATTAACACCTCACTTTTAATGCTTTAACATGCCTTTATATCTATAATATATCATATCTGATGTATAATGTCAATATTTATAGCAATTAGTTTTAAGCATCAAAATTGATATCTAAATATCGATATCAACCATTATAAATCACTTTTGATGTTTTATGCTGAGCCTCGATAGACAAATGCCGGATATTTCTCCTTTAGGCTGAGACGAAAACCGACGAAGCCACCACCGTTGTCCAAAGGCCTTTCTTATTACCTGCTGCTGATTGACAACAATGGCTGGTCCGGAAAAATGTACCGCTGGCGTGATACACTTCCTTGCGAGCATCCCATGCCTGATCCGGATCAAAAGGTATCCCTAAGGTTGAAGCAAGCATTGTCGCCGCAAGATCTTCTGCAAAGTCACCGGCTACCTCAGCAGTTTGGCCAAAAGCGTGATGCTCGGAAAGATATCCGTACTGCTTGCGGTTTTTCGGCAGCGCGATGCCGATTGAAGCTGAAATAAGACGGTTCGGTTCATTTGTTTCATTACGCGCCATCACGCAATACACAATCTCGCCGGCTTCCAGATGCGAAAGTCCTTCTTTTTTAGAAACTATTTTGCACAGAGGCGGCAAAATGCTGGATACCTGGACAAGGTTAAATCGCTCAATTCCAGCATTGCGTAAAGCAAGCTCAAATGAAGAGAGCCGATTTCTATCCACACCAACGCCTTTTGTCAGAAACATCATTATGGGTACCATTGTATTCTCCTCGGGTAGTATGCCTGCATTCAAATATTACGTTTCTCGCGAAGCGCCAGCATCGTATAACAAAGTTGTGCTGCGCCGTATTCTGTTAACACATCAAACGGCCGCGGCGCGACTTCGACCACATCAGCACCGATAACCGACTTATGCCAAAAAATTTCCTGCAGCAAGCTGATGGTATAGTACCACTCCAACCCGCCCGGTACTGGTGTTCCGGTAGCCGGCATACACGCCGGATCAAGGCCATCGGCATCTATGGTTACATAAACCAGTCGGGTAGGGATTGATTCGACAATACCCCGTGGCCCCGGCACCGGCCCCTGGCCCCATTCAAATACCGCCAAACCATGTTTACGGGCATACAACATCTCTTCCTGCGCATAGGCCCGCGTGCCCACATGGACACAATTAAACCCAAGTTCATGCGCGCGCCGCATCACTGTGCAATGCGCGTAAATACCGGACGGCGCATCGCTATAATCACTA
>JAKLQT010000179.1 GCA_022013205.1 Candidatus Omnitrophota bacterium
AAAGCCCGGGGTTTCTGAGCGGAATCCCGCAGATTTACTTTTCCGCTACTGTATAACAGCGAGACCTCACCAGTTTTACTGGCGGGCATCCTCGGCTTGCCTGTCCCGCTGCATTTAAAGCGGGAAAATCCGAGTTTTTCAAGTATGCGGGATAAATTACCAGCGGTAATGTGCAAAGGCCTTATTGGCTTCAGCCATTTTATGAGTATCTTCTCTTTTCTTGATAACCGAGCCTTCTCCTTTATACGCATCAAGCAGTTCCTGCGCAAGTTTCTCTTGCATTGGCTTGCCTTTTCTGGCTCTGGCAAAGTTACGGATCCAACGCAGAGCAACAATAGTCCCTCTATCCTGCCTGATTTCAATCGGAACCTGGTAAGTCGCTCCGCCTACTCTTCTGGCTTTAACCTCTAAAAGAGGACGCGCATTATCCAAAGACTTCTTAAAAACTTCCAGAGCATTCTTGCTTGTCTTTTGCTCTAAAACCTCAAAAGCGGAATAAACTATACGCTCTGCGATTGACTTTTTCCCTTTGGACATTACCATATTCACAAGCTTGGTAACTAAAATGCTATTATATTTCGGGTCTGGCTGTATCTGACGTTTTACCGCGCGTCTTCGACGCATGTTTCCTCCTTACAATTTCAATTATTTTTTTGGTTTCTTTGTCCCGTAACAAGAACGGCTTCTTTTTCTGTCTGATACCCCAGCAGTATCCAGAGTACCTCTGACAATATGATATCTAACTCCCGGCAAATCTTTTACTCTTCCGCCGCGAACAAGCACGATAGAATGTTCCTGCAGATTATGCCCTTCTCCAGGTATATAAGCCGATACTTCAATGCCGTTAGTAAGCCTGACTCTTGCGATTTTACGTAAGGCAGAATTAGGTTTTTTAGGAGTCATTGTACGCACCTGCAAACAAACTCCTCTTCTTTGCGGAGATTTTTGCAATGCAGGAGACTTGTTTCTGCTGCTTGATTTTTTTCTTCCCATTCTAATTAATTGACTAATTGTCGGCATCTTTGCTTTTCTCCTTAGATTGCATTAAAAACATCGTCTTTTTTTTCTTCTGTTTTTTCTTCACCCTTTGAGTGTATGATATTGATCTTTCTATGCGTATAGAAACCAGTTCCTGCCGGGATCAGATGTCCCATAATAACGTTTTCCTTTAAACCCATAAGATGATCGGTTTTTCCGCTAGCCGCAGCTTCAGTTAAAACACGTGTGGTTTCCTGAAAACTTGCGGCAGAAATAAAACTTTCTGTAGTCAACGATGCTTTGGTAATTCCTAATAGAAGAGGAGTTGCGCTTGCCGGCTTGCCTTTTTTTTCCTTTATAAGCTTGTTGATCTTATCCAAAACAAATTTATCAATCTGCTGGCCGGGAAGTAAATCTGTGTCCCCGACATCCTCAATCTTTACTTTTTTGAGCATCTGGCGGACAATAGCTTCAATATGCTTATCATTTATGTGCACTCCCTGCAAACGATACACTTCCTGGATTTCAGTAACCAGGTGCTCTTGCAGTTTCTGCACACCGGAAACGCTTAATATGTCATGCGGGACCATCGGCCCGTCAGTAAGCACCTGTCCTGCGGTGACCATATCGCCTTTATAGACATTAAGATGTTTTCCCGGCGGGATCAGATATTCTTTGCTCATTCCTGAGGTGCTCTTAATAATTACGCGGCGCTGTCCTTTTTTCGGAGCTCCGAATTCAACAATTCCGTCAATTTCTGTAATAATTGCCGGGTCTTTAGGGCGGCGTGCTTCAAATATTTCAGCAACTCGCGGCAAACCACCGGTAATATCTTTGGTTTTGGTAATCTTTCTCGGAGTTTTAGCGAGCAGGCTTCCGCCTTCAACTTCCTGCCCGTCCTGAACGACAATATGAGCACCGGACGGGATAGTATAAAAAGCAACAACCTCATCGTTTTCATTATAAATAATGATCTGCGGATGATAGTCAGCTTTATGATCAATAATAACTCGCTCAGTTAGCCCTGTAGAGGCATCAATTTCTTCACGCATAGTTACGTTTTCCTTGATATCCTCAAAGCGCACTTTACCGTTTGATTCAGTTAAAATCTGAGAAGTATACGGATCCCAGGTTACGATCAATTGATTCTTTTCTGCTTTTTCGCCCTCAAGTATCGTCAGGAATGATCCGATCGGAATATTGTATATTTCAAGCTCTCTTTCAACTTCATCATGTATGCTTATCTGTCCGTTTCTATTAAGAACAATCGTTTCTCCGTTTTTATTAGTAACTGTACGTAGATTATGGTACTTGATAAATCCTGTATGCTTGGCCTTAAACTGTGACTGCTCTACAATTCTTGACGCGGTTCCGCCGATATGAAATGTTCTCATTGTAAGCTGTGTACCCGGCTCACCGATAGACTGCGCGGCAACAATCCCTACTGCCTCACCCAGCTCTACTATTCGCTGCGTAGCCAAGTTACGTCCGTAGCATTTAGCGCATACTCCTTGTGTGATCTCACAGGTTAAAACGCTCCGGATTCTGATTCTTTCAAGGCCAAGCTCCTCGATTCTATCTGCCTTTTCTTCGGTTATTTCCTCGCCAACCGATACAATTATCTTATCGGTTACAATATCAACTATATTATCAAGCGCTATGCGCCCGACAATTCTTTCTTTTAAACTAACAACAATATCATCGCCCTCTGCTATCGCGGAGATCATGATCCCGTTTAATGTATGGCAATCATCCTGTGTTATGATCACATCCTGGGCAACATCAATAAGACGACGAGTTAAATATCCGGCATCCGCTGTTTTTAATGCAGTATCGGCAAGGCCTTTTCTGGCACCGTGAGTAGAAATAAAAAACTCAAGCACTGTCAGCCCTTCGCGGAAATTTGCCGTAATCGGATTTTCAATAATTTCTCCAGATGGTTTGGCCATAAGGCCGCGCATACCCGCAAGCTGGCGAATCTGCAGCTTTGATCCGCGGGCTCCGGAATCTGCCATCATAAAGATCGGGTTAAAATGATCCAACCCTTGAAAAACCTGGTCTGAGATCATATCTGTAGCATGGGTCCAGATATCAATGATCTTGTTATAACGCTCTCCTTCTGTAATAATTCCGCGCCTGTGCTGTTTTTCAACAATGGCAACTTCAGCATGAGACTGTTCAATTATTTTGGTTTTACCTTCCGGGATCTTTAAATCATGCATAGAAATAGACACTCCACCCAGTGTCGCGTACTCAAAGCCTATTGCTTTTAATTCATCAAGAAGAATTACAGTACGGTGATGTCCAAATTTTTTGTAGCAATCAGTAATAATCTTACTGAGTTTTGACTTATCCATCTGCTCATTTACAAAACCAAACCCGGGAGGAATAAGCTGGTTAAAAATTATACGGCCAATCGTAGTTTCTATAAATTCGTTACCATTTCTTAAACGACAACGCTGGTGAATCGCCGCTTCCAGACACTGATGAGCAGTAAGCGCCTCGTCCATATCCGCGTAAACCCGCAGATCCTCTTTTCTTAATGCCGGATCCCTGGGGCCGACCGTTGTCAGATAGTAGCATCCAAGCACAATATCCTGGCTGGGGGCAATGATCGGCCTGCCGTCAGATGGTGAAAAAATATTATTTGTCGCGAGCATGATCAGGCGGCATTCCATCTGGGCTTCGTTTGAAAGCGGCACGTGCACTGCCATCTGGTCGCCGTCAAAATCAGCATTAAATGCCGTAC
>JAKLQT010000180.1 GCA_022013205.1 Candidatus Omnitrophota bacterium
GAACAACCTCATTTGAAAAAGATTACTCCGAGAGAAACCTCTTCCAAAACGACCAGTCAAATCTTTTGCCAATTGTATAATAAGTTGCTCTCCATATTCCGCAGTAACTTTACCTTTTTGCTCAAACTCTACAATCCTTCGTCCGATCTCCCAATAAGCAGCCGTAAGTATTAAATTAACAGAATAAGCAGAAGCATGCCGTGCACTTTCTAAAACATCAGATATGCCAGATATCAGATTTTTATAATTTTTGTGGTCGCTGGTTAATTCTAATTTCTTTACATTTTTCTTCTTTGCCATATTTCCATCCTTGTTATTTCTTAGCATCACTGCTATCAACTGACCTATTTTTAAGCGAATTTAATTTTTCCCATCCCGGCATAAACGACACATAACATAATGCCCCCATGATTTTCTTAATAGCACTCCCATTTTGTAAGTATCCATCAGAAATCATGAAATATTAATGTAAGTATAACAATATGTAATAATTATACTCCCCCAACCCGCACATTTCCCGCCGGAGGCGGACAGGCATGGCTCGTCTCAGACTAATCCTTTGTTTTTAACGCCTCTTCTATCATTACCAAATCCTGCTTCATTTCTTCATAATCCGGCTCAAGCTCAAGAGCCTGCTTAATATATTTATACGCTTCTTTATACTTGCCTGATTTATATAACAATTCTGCCTTTGTCCCCAAAATGATTCCGTTGCCGGGCACCAATTGAATGGCCTTATCAATCAGACGCAAGCCCTCATCCAGATTTTTTCCCGCCTGATACAGCGCGTAGGCTTTGTTGTTATACGACCAGGCGAGGTTCTCCTTGAGAAGGACGTCATCCAATCCATTCGTGTAGGCGTATTCCAGTTTTTCAATCGCATTATCATAATCTTGCCGATGATAATAAAAGGTGCCCATGGCAAAGGCCAGCCTTAAATCTTCCGGATTAATTTCACAGGCTTTGTTAAACCATTCCAATGCTTTTTGATTATCTTCCTCCTTCTTAGTCATGGCGCCTAAAAGCATATAGGTATCGGCAAGGCTAATGTATGTAGGAATATAGCTTGGATCTATTTCAAGCGCTTTTTCAAGCTCTCTCATAGCTTCCGGCATATTCTTTTCATAATCTTCTCTTGATGAATTCCTGATAGCTATTCCTAACGCGCGATGGGATAAATGGCTCTTTGGATTCGCCTTCACTGCTTCTCTAAAAAGATCAACGATTGATTTCTGGTCCTCGACTTTTTCCAAAATAAACATATATGCTTCATAGTAATGATCGCGGTCGGTTGGATTGAGTTCAGTCAATCGTTTTAATTCCTTTGCCGCTGTTTTGTATTGCGTTTTTAGAATGTGGTAAGTGAAAGAATGCCAGCGGTTAAATATATTATCCGGATTAATTTTGTCTGCCTTAGCAAGCCAGGGTTTTGCTTCATCTATCCTGCCGGTCAGAAGATATTCTCTGGCAAGATTCCCATAAATAACATCCTTAGCCTCTAAATCTTCGGGCATATATTTTACTTCAAGCTTCAATGCTTCTAATGCATTTTCATAATCTCCGATATAATCACAGAAAAACGCTAACCTGCTATAATTTTCATAGTTCTCCGGGTCTGCTTCAATAGCTTTTTTCAGGCCGGCGATGGTTCTTTGATAATCGTCCTCATCATCCTGATTCGAAAATTTACTCTCAACTTCCGGGACTGTTGCCGATAGTCTTGTGGCGTAACCGCTGACAAAAACTAAAATAACAAGTAATGCGATTAAAGTTCTCATACCCCTCCTAAAAACAAAAAAACCTCGCCGGTCATAACTTTGACCAACGAAGGTTTTACTTTCCGCCACAAATATTGGCGGACCAGCTTTGAACTGGTTTTAACGTCCGGGATTTACCCCTTCTTAACTCGGGACTTTCCAACTATATTTTAAGTTTACTCCCAGCCTTACGAAGTGTCAAGATTTAAAATCACCTGACCTCGTAATTCTCCGTACCTTTTTTCTGCTTCGTCCTTCGTCTTAGCGAAGCGATCGTCCCTCTGACCTTGAATTTTTCGCTCTTTGCAAAATAGAGCGACCAAACTACCCCTCTTAACATTTCAACTCTTTCCCTCAACCTCACTTATTACGTCACTTAAATATCCTTCTTCCTGAATTCTGGGAAGAATATGTAGTAATATGGCCATCCTGAACAAATGCGAGTGCAGTTCAACGGTGTCGGTTTTGGGATTAGATTTGATACTATGGGATTTTTTTAAAGGCGCTATGTATTGATAAATATTTTTTCCATCACACAAGTCCGCAATTTCTTTCTGCTTTAACGGCCTTGAGGAAACAGCCAGAATATCCAGGATTCTTTCCCGAAGCGTGTTTTTTCCCTTAAAATTATACATATCGGCAAATTCTTTTGTCTGAAGTTCTCTGGCTGTTTTGTCAATGGCCGACTTCCAGTCGTCTTTACCGATATTTTTATCAGAATCGGCGTCAACAAGGTTATATCCGATCATCTGAATCGCGTGAGGATACCCGCCGGTGACCATAATATTTTCATCCAGCGCGGCTTCATCATACGTGACATCGATTTGCTCAAAGCCCTTAATCAGCACCTCTTTGGCTTCCTCTTTCGGCATAACATCAACATTGATGACATCAAACAACCTTCTTGCCGAAGCATCATGTTTAAAAAACTCATCAAGCGTTTCCTCATATCCGATCAGAATAAAAGAAACAAACCCCTTATTTTTAACATCAAGCGTTGTCGCGATGCCCCTGAAAAGCTGGGCGCAGAAATTCAGGTTGGAAACATTATGAAGCTCATCAATAATGATCAAAACCCCGTCTTTATTGTCTCCCTTCTGAACTGAGCGCATCGTATCCACCAGTTTTGTCAGAACGGCCACCATCTGGTCTTTCAGCGCGATCACTTCTTCACTTTGACGAGCTTCAAGCTCAGCGGAAAAAACACCTATCGAAAACTTGCCGTTTTTGAACAATTTTCCCAGGCTGGATGAGAGAACATCCATTGCGCTTGCGGGCAGTTGATCCGTAAGTTCATTTAATGAAAATTGAAGCGCGCTTCCTATATCCTGCCCGCTTTCAACAGAATAATAAGAGGTAACAAAATTTAAATTGCCCAGGACGTCATCATTCGCCCCGGCAACAAACCTTATTAATTTGGCTAAAGCAGTTTTCCCGATACCCCTGACTCCCACCAGCAGGAAGCTGGCCGGCATGCCGTTTTTGACTTGTTCCAGCTTGCTGATAACCCGTAAAATTTGCTCTTTTCTGCCGGCAAATAAATTGGTGGAAACTGTAGCATTCGGATTAAATGGATTAATCTTTATGTTCACTTTTACACTCCTTTTTAGGTAGCGTTAGAACAATATATATTTGCTATATAATATCATATTTTGCATATATTCAATATATATTTTTCTTTTATCATATATATTATAAATAGACCGCATCAAAATGCCCACCTTAGCATTTTATACAATCTTCAACTTTATCCTAAAAATATCATCCTGTTTTATCTTCTGCCTCAACCGTCCTTCGATCTCCTCAATATTTCCAGCATTAAAGTTACAACTAAACTATTCAATGTTTCACGTTCAAAACATCAATTAATATCAATATTGAACTTCCCCTTTTCAGTGGACGTTTTTAATAGATAATTTATATTGTCTTTCGTATTCAAACAGGCTTAAATAATCCAACGTTGAGTGTCTCCGGGTACGATTATAGCACATTTCGCCCCAGTCTCTTGGCCTCTTCACGAGTCGCGAAGATTATTCTACGAATACACTCGACCTCATCATCAATAAACAACCGGCACAACACGCCTGCCCCGCAATACGGACATATCACAACATCCGCGAGGCCAACTAACCAACGTGCCGGGATTATCCCATCCTTGTCTGTTGTGCGACAATTATAATTGCCGGAAAAAATAATTGACGTTATACACTCGTCAATAACTTTTAATCTTTAAGCTATGTCCCCTAGTCCTTCTTCAGCGTGGAAGTGCACACTCTTAGCAATACAGCATTCCTCTTCGTATCCCTTTATTATTGATTCAATTAACTGCTTTCTCTTCTCAAACCTTCTAATATCTCAATCATACCTTTTGTATCCAAATCACAATATTTTTCAAGAGCTGCACGAACGCGCTGTCGCTCCTTTGCTGCTATGTTTTGCCCAAAGGTTACTCGACAATACTCTATACTAGCCATGCCGCCATCAGCTATTTCCATATTATCGTAGTTCGATTTTGTCAGTACAGGGAGAACTTTTTTGAGCGAAGCGCTCCCCTCCTGGCCCGGATGGTAATAAAGAAAACTGCGGAAAGGTACAAGTAAATCAATAACACGCTCTTCCAGCGTTGACACCCAACCCTGATACTTAGGATATGCCTCGCTTGCATGCCGGAGCACTGTCTTCTCAAACGAAGCGTTATAGGCAATAACTGATCCTGAATTTCCTAACAAAGTTTTTAATTGTTTTAGAATCTCAGGCCTTGGGTCTTTATCCCCAGGAGCAAGATATGAGTGATGCTCGGGTTTCATACCTTTACATTTGATTACATATAAAGAATATTGGAAAGGAATCGTTTCAAACGGCTTTGTATTATCGTAAGCCGGTATTGCCGGATTTATCGTTTCAAAATCCAAAAAATAAAGAGGATACTCTAAAGTATCTATAAAATCCTTTATCCCTTTTTTGTCAACATAGGGAAGGCTTGTTTTATGACATTCAACCTGAATACTCTGCTTATCACTCAGTTTTACATCTTCTTTTATATCAGCAATGCTTAATACCCCGCGCTCTAATAGCTCATAGGCCTTCTTTTTACCAGAATACAAACAAAATATATCCCCTTTTTTAGGCAGAAAGTCCCAACATGTATCTTGGAGAGGACAAGAATAAGGACTGCTGCAATGCCGGCCAATTTTTACCTGTGGGGCAATTTTTTTTCGTATCGCTTCGAACATATCAGCTATGTTTGCTTCGATTTCTGGGATAAGCGCATCTGCTTGTTTTGTAACATCCTCCTCAGCAAATAGTTTTTCCGGTTCTATCTTGCCTTTACGTACATATTGATTATTGATATACATTAGATAACATTTGCGGATTTTCAGTCCGGCGCCCTCATATGTATATTTCTGAAAAGCCACATCGTAGTAATGCTCATCTTTTACACTGCTTGAGCTTTTGACTTCAATAAGATCCCAGGCATCATTAGCCACCGGGTTAAGAATATCCACCAAGGCATAGGCCTGTTTAAAAATAAACCCTGCCTCAAATAACGGCTTACGAAGTTTGGCAGATTCTAACGACTTTTCTGATTGCTTGTCAGGCTTATAATCCCTTTGTATCGCTATCCCCCCGGGAAAAAGAGTCTGCGCCAGCTTTCCAACGGCTGTCCCTTGATCCATAATGGCCTGCGTGGAAGAATCAACTTCCGGCAAGTCTTCCTTGCGGTTATACTCATACCAGAGAAGTTTATCGCATTTAAGCCCATCAAGGTATTTAGTTTTGGATAAAAAAGGTAACGATTTATTTTTCATTTGTAACCAGTGCTATAACAATACAGCTTCAATTTACTATTTTCAGACTGCGCCTTCTTTAATATTCCTCGAATCTTATTATTTTTGTTAAGCTTTAGATCGTGACAAAGGACTCTACTCAAACCCCTTTTGTTATTTTTCGTTCTTTGCAGAATTAAATAAGTCGCATAATCTGTTCCCTTTTCTTTCAGGCTAAGAAGATGTTTTAATTTTCTGATATCATTTTCTACGCTTTCCTTGTATAATGAGCTACTCCAATCGGTAAAATATTTAATTTCACATACCCACAACATCTCCTCGTTCTCTCTGTCCCCAAGCTTGTATTTTTTATCAGTCCCTTTGTAAATAACAATATCCGGATAATTCGCTTTTTTAAAATAAGTCGTTGGTTTGCAGTAAATTCCATCAAAGCATTCTGCATCTACTATATTTTTATATTTACATTTAATTGGTTTAAATCCTTTTTTATGAAGAGACCGTTTTATGTTCATGTAAAGTTCCGCATGAACATCGGTTTCGGATTCCCAAGCATAGGGGGTCTTGATCCACTTTTTTATAAATTTATTTATCTCTCCTTCAGCTATTTCAACTATTTGTTTTTCATGTTTCTTAATCATCTTATCATCTCCATGTCTTTTTACTTTCTTTTTAATGTTTGCCGCCATCGAGTTTTAATCTCATCAATACTAGGCAAGCTTGTGTATTTTTGCCAAGGTCTTGGAAGAGAATCTTTATATACCTTGTTCTCTTTTTGCAAAAACGGATATAAATCCGGGATAGAATAGATGCCACCCGGGAACTTTTCACCTTTAACAGCAGTACCAACAAGAGGTAATATCTGTCGAACCGCGGGCAAAAGATGTCGTGGATGGGCTGGCACATGAAACAGAATCCATTTATTTAACACCGATTTTCACAGAACGCTAAACCGACACAATCATATTTTAAATTGTTAAATCCTGCTAAAAAATATTTCACAAAAATCAA
>JAKLQT010000181.1 GCA_022013205.1 Candidatus Omnitrophota bacterium
AAAGTTGAAAATATGTGTTGTGAATATTTAAATTCTCTAATAAAGCAGGGGGTAACGATCTATGGTATTATTTCCACCATGTGTTGATAAGTAGTTTTGACAACAGATTGGGTTTGTGCTAATATAGGCTCTGTTGTGAAATAACACAGCCGCACAGATAATCACAGATGTTTGACTGATGGTCGCAGATTGCCCGTCGATAATCCCTGATTCGAAAAAGGGATAAGGCCTGTTTGAAATAGGGCAGCCTGATAATTTAGAAAGAAAAGAAATGTTTGGAAAGCAAAAATATACAATAGTAAAAATTAAGAAAAAAGATATGCCTGGCGGCTTATGCACAAAATGTTCAGGGTGCGGACAAATCATTTTTAATAAACAGCTTAAAGAGGATATGAGCATTTGTCCTAAATGCGATTATCATTTTATTCTGGGGGCAAAGGACAGGATGTCTCTTTTGGTAGATGAGGGTACGTTTAAGGAATTTGACGCTAAAATGGCGACTAAAGATATTATCGGATTTAAGGGGCCAAAGACCTATGTTCAAAAAATAAAACAGGACCAAAAGGATACCGGGCTTGTAGATGCTGTGATTACGGGTCAGGGAGAAATTAATAAGAAAAAGGCAGTGCTTGCGGTTACTGATTCTAAATTTATTATGGGCTCAATGGGGTCTGTTGTTGGTGAGAAGATAACGAGAGCTACGGAAAAGGCAACCCAAGAGAATTTACCCCTGGTTATTGTCTCTGGTTCAGGCGGCGGAGCGCGAATGTATGAGGGGATGTTTAGTCTGATGCAAATGGCAAAGACATCCGCTGCTTTGGCAAAACACAAAGAAAAAGGGCTATTGTTTATTTCCGTTTTAACTAACCCAACGATGGCAGGGATCATGGCCAGCTTTGCCAGCTTAGGGGATGTGATTATTGCTGAACCCAAAGCTTTGATCGGTTTTACCGGCCCGAGAGTTATTGAGCAGACAATCAGACAGAAATTACCGCCGGGTTTTCAAAGTTCAGAATTTTTATTGGAGCACGGGCTTATAGATTCTATTGTACATAGAAAACAATTAAAGATTACTTTAGCTAGTCTGATTAATTATTTAAGTTAATTAACAATTGGACAAATCTACCAAAGAAGATATGACTAATTTTAACTAGGCAATAATATTTTGGTCATTGCAAAAAAAGTGTGCTAAAGATCGTATAAGTGAACTGATGAGGAGATGATGGATAAAATTTACGCTCATCACCAATTTCCCATCAACTCTCCCTAAATTCAGGTTAATTAAGAAAGAATCTAATATTTTCATTAAAGTTTAAAAATACCGCAGATCATAGAGATTGCGTTTTTTTAAAAAATCGACGTGTTCGCGCAGTTTGGTATGTGTGTTTAGAGGAGGTGAAATCATGAAGCAGGATCGGCGTAAGGTTTCAAATTGCCGCTATACAATCGGAGTTGATTTTGGAGGTACTTTTGTGAAATTGGCTCTGGTCCGTTTTTGGGAAAAAGGTTTTAGAATAGAGGGATTTTCTTCATTTGAAACCAAGAATTATAATAAAGATGCTTTGATTGAGCAGATGGTGATCAGGATAATAAAACTTAAAGCGGAAAGCACATATAAAGGCAACCGGGTACGCGGAGTAGGCATCGGTGTTCCCGGCAGAGTTGATTTTGATAAAGGAATTGTTTTTGATCTGACAAATGTTTCCGGCTGGAAAAATGTGAATCTGAAAGATGCTCTCCAGCCTAAAGTCAAAATCCCGGTATTGGTTGATAATGATGCTAACCTGATGGCTTTAGCGGAAAGTAAATTCGGAGCTGCCAAGGGGCATAAGGATTGTATTTGCGTAACCATGGGTACGGGTATTGGCGGAGGCATTATTCTTAACCATAAGGTTTATCGCGGGATAAGTTTTGCTGCCGGAGAAATTGGCCACATGACCATAAATGAGAACGGGCCTCTTTGTATTTGCGGAGGCAAGGGCTGCGTTGAGCGGTATATCGGTAACCGCTATATTTTGGAAGAGGCAATAAGGAGATTGCGTGGGGGGGCAAAGAGCAGTGTAAGAGCTAAACTCAATGGAAGGTATTCGAACCTTACTCTTGAGATGTTAAACAGTGCAGCCAGAAAAAAAGATCCTTTTTCCATACTGATCTGGCAGGAGGTGGGAAAACATATGGGGGCGGTACTTGCTAATGTCGTAAACCTGCTTAATCCCGAGATTATTGTCGTGGGAGGTGGAGTGGCAAAGGCAGGTGCTTTATTCCTTGAGCCGATGCGCAGGATTGTAAAAGAAAGGGCGTTTCAGGTTTCCTGCCGCAATTTGAAGATTGTTGCTTCGAAATTCAGCAATAAGGCAGGGATTATTGGCGCAGCAGCCCTGGTACTGGCGAATAAGGAGAAAAAATGAGGATCTTGATTACCGGAGGAGGGGGATTTATAGGCTCTTATCTTACAGAGAGCCTGTTAAATGATGGGCATGAAGTAACTATTATAGATAATTTTTCCACAGGTTCAGAGGATAATATAGTTCATTTAGAGATTAATGAAAGATTCAGATTAGTTATTGGAGATATCCTGGATTATAAGCTGATGCTTAAGTATATCAGCGAATGTGATTGTATATATCACTTAGCTGCCGCGGTAGGAGTTAAATATGTTCTTGATAATCAGCTGGATTCCTTGATTACTAATGTTCGCGGTACTGAGATTGTCCTTGATTTAGCACATGTTTTTAAAAAGAAGATTTTTCTCTCTTCTTCATCTGAGGTTTACGGTAAAAACGGCGGTTCAAAGAGCTTTAAGGAAACAGATGACAGGATCCTGGGGGCAGTAAATATTTCGCGCTGGGGATATGCTTTTTCCAAGGGGGTTGATGAATTTTTGGCCGTGGCGTATCACCAGTCTAAAGGCCTTCCCGTAGTTATCGGACGATTATTTAATATCTGCGGCCCGAGGCAAAGCCCGCGTTATGGCATGGTTATACCGCGTTTTGTTCAGCAGGCACTTAAAAATGAACCGTTAACCGTTTATGGCGATGGCAAACAGGTGCGTTCATTTACGTATATAACTGACGCAGTAGCGGCGATCAAAGCGATTATGGGGGAAAAAGAGGCAGAAGGCGGGGTTTTTAATATCGGCAGCTGTGAATCGGTTAGCATTGGAGAACTGGCTGAAAAGATCAAGGCCTTTAGTAACAGCAGTTCCCAGATAGGCTTTGTTCCGTATGAACAGGCTTATGATAATAATTTTGAAGATATGTTTTATCGGGTGCCGGATATTTCTAAGATAGAAAAGCTTATCGGCCCATTTGTTAAGATGAAATTAGACGAAATGATTAAGGAAATTATCAATTATTATAGAGGTAATTAGTTGAACTTCTTCAGATTAAAGAGCAATACTTATTCTCTGAGTTCCATTCTTGAGCCCCTTCTTATTATTCTGATTAGTTTTTCCGTTTTTAATGACGCGGCATTTTGCCAGGGTAATACCTTGGTAAAAGATAAGTCAGAAACCGCTATCAGCAAGCCTATTGTTGTTGACGCGGATAATGTAGAGTGCTTTGACTCAGGATCGATGATTAAAGGTGCCGGAAATGTGAAAATAGACTATGATAATGTGATCTTAGAAGCAGATAATATTGAGGTTGACCTGAAAACAAATGAGGCCCTGGCAACAGGCAGGGTAAGGGTTTTTTATAATAATATCAAAATTATAGGGGATAAGCTTGATTATAATTTTCAATCTAAAAAAGGCAGAATGCTCCAGGATCAGGGTGAAGGTGGTAGCTTAGTTGAAGTAACACATAGCGATATACGGATCACGGCAAAGCAGATAGATTTTAATTTAGAAGAAAGAATTGCGGCCGCGCCCGGCGATATTAAGATTGAAAGAGGCCAATCAGTTTCCTGGGGAAAAGATCTGGCATATGATTTTACTAAGGAAAGCGGCAGTTTCAAGGATATAACCTATTTTTCTCCTCTCTGGTATGGTAAAGCTCAAGATGGGGAAAAAGCAGACATGCAAAAGTATGTTTTAAACCGGGCATATATGACGACTTGCGATAAGGATAAACCGCATTACCGGGTTCAGGCCAAACGCTTTTATGTATATCCGGGTGATAAGATAGTGGCTAAAAATGTGGTTATTTTTATAGGCAATGTGCCGGTTATGTATTTACCTTACTGGAAACAGTCGTTTGAGAGTGACTATATCATATCTTTGAGTGTGGGCAGAAAGAAAGACTGGGGCTGGTTTGCTTTAAGTTCTATCAGGTATTACTTAAATGAAAATTTGAAAACTACTGTTCATTTCGACCAACGTGATCTTAAAGGAACTGCCGGCGGAGCTGATTTTGATTACGATACCAAAAATTTCGGTAAGGGGACGATTAAGGCCTATCATATGAATGAAAGGGACAAGTACTACAGAAGTGAAGATGACCCAAGAACAAGGAATGCTCAGGAAACCGAAAGATGGAGGGTAAAGCTAACCCATAGATGGGAAATTGATTCTTCGACTTTAGCTATGTTTGAGTCTCACGAATTAAGCGATATATTTATTACAAAAGATTATCTTTATAAGGAGTATGAGGATGATATTCAGCCGGCAAGCGAAGGGTATATTACTCACTATGAGGATGGATATAGCCTCAGCCTTTATGGCCGCAAAAGGACAAACCGGTTCTATTCAGAGGTTGAGCGCCTTCCTGAATTCACTTTAAATACCGTAAGCCGGGAAATTTTAGATTCAAATCTCTATTTTCGTCAGGATATAGAAATTGCCAACCTGAACAAAAAACAGGCCAACAGCGCTATTGATACGGATGCTAACAGGTTTGACTCTTATAATGAGCTTAAATACCCGACAAAACTGCCGGGCGGCCTGGACTGGATAAATGTATCTCCGTATGCACGTATGCGCCAGACATATTATTCCAAGGATAACATTGGAGCAGACGAGGACTTCTTCCGGGGAATACATTATTACGGAATTGAATTAAATACTAAGTTTTTCCGAATTTTTGATTATAGCGGCAATACTCTGGGGATAGAATTGAACAGGCTGCGTCATGTGATCAGTCCTAAAATAAATTATGATTACATCCATACCCCGACTGTGCAGGAAAGCAAGCTGGGTATTTTTGATGATATAGATTCGATAACAAAGAAAAATTTGTTTACATTCGGCGTTGAAAACCACCTGCAGACTAAATGGAAACAAAAGGGCAGCGCTGAACTGGAAAATGTGGATATACTTTATTTCTATCCCTGGGTTGAATACAGGCAAAATGCCGCTCCTGAAGTTAAGCATTTCGGTTATATTAACTCTGAGCTTGAGTTCAGGCCTAATCGATGGTTATGGGTTGAGTCGGATGCTGTCTTTAACCAGTATCAGAAAAGGTTCAAGACGTTAAATGCCGATCTTTATGCTCAAGGAGATGATAAATGGCGGATCTCACTCGGTAAGCGTTACGACCGGGATATCAGTGAACAATCTACAGCCAGTTTATATTATAAGATCAATAGAAAATGGCAGGTAGGTACATACACAAGGTACTTATCCTACACTGATGTTTTTCAGGAGCAGGAGTATACGATATACAGGGATCTCCATTGCTGGTTATTGGAAATGGGGTATAATGTCA
>JAKLQT010000182.1 GCA_022013205.1 Candidatus Omnitrophota bacterium
GAACAACCTCATTTGAAAAAGATTACTCCGAGAGAAACCTCTTCCAAAACGACCAGTCAAATCTTTTGCCAATTGTATAATAAGTTGCTCTCCATATTCCGCAGTAACTTTACCTTTTTGCTCAAACTCTACAATCCTTCGCCCGATTTCCCAATAAGCAGCCGTAAGTATTAAATTAACAGAATAAGCAGAAGCATGCCGTGCACTTTCCAAAACATCAGATATGCCAGATATCAGATTTTTGTAATTTTTGCGGCCGCTGGTTGATTCTAATTTTTTTACATTTTTCCTCTTTGTCATATTTCCATCCATATTATTTCTTATTCATAGCATCACTGCTCTTAACGAATCTATCTTTAAGCAAATTTAATTTTTCACAGAATCGCTGTAACCACCGTCGCATGCTCCGGCCCTCTGGAATATTAAGGCAAATGTAACAATATGTAATAATTATACTCTCCTAGTGATAGTTAAACAACCCTTAAAATTGGGAGAGATATACTCCTTTAGCTTTATTCCTTTCAATATGAATTTCTACGACATGACCGCCTCTATGCGATTCCTGTTCGGCCTGTGGCTTCCTTCAGATTCTACCTCACGGTGGACACCCTTGCCGTCCAGCTAATGATTCCCGCTCACCGGGTGCTCATAGAGGATTTTCACCTCCAAGTCTTTGCGCCATGCCGGGCGCACAATAAAAAAATACCCTCTAAAAAGAGGGTTATTTTTTGGCTGCCCCGCATGGACTCGAACTTTCAACCCCGTACTGCATTCGCTATGCGAATTCTAGTTCGGGGCATGAATACTTGATCCAGCTCAGAACCAGAACAAAGTTCGATTCTGAGCTGCCCGGTACCAATCTATGATTTGGTTCCGGGCAGAATCAGGCGTATTCTTATTTTAAAAAAACTAAAATTGGCTGCCCCGCATGGACTCGAACTTTCAACCCCGTACTGCATTCGCTATGCGAATTCTAGTTCGGGGCATGAATACTTGATCCAGCCCAGAACCAGAACAAAGTTCAATTCTGGGCTGCCCGGTACCAATCTATGATTTGGTTCCGGGCAGAATCAGGCGTATTCTTATTTTAAAAAAACTAAAATTGGCTGCCCCGCATGGACTCGAACCATGAATACTTGATCCAGAATCAAGCGTGTTACCATTACACCACGGGGCAATAATTTTAGCGTATAGGGTTTAGAGCTTAGCGATTACCTTACAAAAGGCTTTTTCTAACCGCTAAACGCTTTACGCTAACCGCTATCATTCATCAATCGCTATAATTTATCAAAGTTCTTTTAATTTGTCAAACATCGCTGCGCGCGTATTTATTTTAGTAATTACCTTATCCAAACGAGCAATAGTTTTTTGTTTACCCAGAAATTCTATGATCTCAAAAATTCCCGGGCTGACAGTTCCTCCGGTCAGGGCGACACGCGCGGGATGAATAATATCCCCTGCCTTAATTCCCATGTCTGCGACTAGATTACGAATATTTTCTTCTATCACTTTATGTTCAAAAGGCTCGGTCATCTCTAAAACCTGCTTGAATTTTTCAATATATTCAGCTGCCGCATGCGTCATTAAAAATTCTTTAACCGCCGCCTCATCATAGAAAACATTATCAATAAAGAAAAATCCGGCAAGCTTCGCGAAATGACTCAATGTAGGCAGCCTGGTTTTATAAAGATCAATCAAGCCCTTAAGCCAATCCTTATCATAATTATCATCAATATATTCCTTTTCCTTTAAAAACGGAACGATCAACTGCGTAAGCTTTTCAATATCCATCTCCTTGATGTATTGTCCGTTGACCCAGCTCAAACGGTTAATATCAAAAATTGCTGCTGTTTTATTAATACGCCTGAGTGAGAATTCGTTTATCAGGTCATCTTTACTGAAAATTTCTTTATTCGTTCCCGGATTCCATCCAAGCAGCGCCAGATAATTAATCAAAGCTTCCGGCAAATAACCCTGCTTCCTATATTCGCTTATCGCTGTTGCCCCATGGCGCTTGGACATGCGCGAGCCGTCTTCACCATGTATCATGGGAATATGCACAAACTTCGGAGGCTTAAATCCTAGCGCCTCATAAAGCATTATTTGCTTTGGGGTATTGGCAATATGGTCATCTCCCCTGATTATATGCGTCATACCCATTAGCGCGTCATCGACAACACAGCAAAAATTATAGGCAGGCGACCCGTCTGATTTTATCATGACCTGGTCTTTTAACTGTTCAGTATCAACAGCAATCTCCCCTCTTAAAACATCAAAAAAACGGATTTTAGTATCCTGAGGAATTTTGTAAATTATCGCTTCCCCCTCTTTAAATGCTTTTCCCTCATCTAAAAGTTTTTGCGCGTGTTCCATGTAAATATCAAATCGCTTGCTTTGATAATAAATCTCATCCCAGTCAAGCCCCATCCATTTAAGGCTTTCCAGGATTTCTTCAAGGTATTTGGGCTCGGAACGGACCTGATCCGTATCTTCAATACGCAGAATAAACTTGCCTTTTGTTGAGCGGGCATACAGCCAGTTAAACAAACAGGTACGCGCGCCGCCGATATGTAAAAATCCGGTTGGTGAGGGGGCAAAACGTACTACAGGCATTGATAATATTCCTTTGTTTAGAGTTAATAGTTAATAGTTATGAGTTACTAATTACGAGTTACAAGTTACTATTGCAGGACAAGACAATTTAAAAGTTACTGATTGTTAATAGCGGTTACTAACGGTTACGGTAATGATTACAATGCCCTTTTCGTCTTACGGTAACGTCTTTCGGCCAAAACTTTAGTGTTTTGCCCCTAACCGTTGAACGCTGCCGATACGTGCTTCGCCACCGTTAACCGTTACCGGGTTAATAGGCCATTGGCCATTAACTATTAGCTTTTTACTTTATTATCAGAGCTTGATAAAATTCTTTTATCGACTTCCTGATGCCTTCCGGGCTCAGGCCGCATTGAGCCAGCAGTTTGCCGCGTTTGTTATGCTTGAGAAACTTATCAGGAATTCCCAGGATTCTTACCGGAGCTGGATGTATTATATTATTCTGCATATATTCGCACACAGCACTGCCGAATCCCCCGGCTATAACTCCGTCTTCAACAGTAATTATTGCTTTAAACTTTTCAGACTTTTCCCTGATCATGTCCTCATCTAAAGGCTTAACAAAACGCGCGTCAACAACCTCCGCGTAAATGTCGTCCCGAAGCAGCAATTCAGCTGCCTCTAATGCCGGCGCTACCATACTTCCCAGAGCAAGGATGGCAGTATCCTTTCCTCTCCTTAGAACTCTGGATTTACCTATGGGAATAATCGCGTTTGTCTTCTCATAGGGGAGATCAGGCACACAGTCTTTTGGATAGCGAATCGCGCAAGGCGGGTTCATAGCCACGCCTAGGCTTAACATCCTTTGGAAATCATCTTTATCAGAAGGCGCCATTATTACTATATTCGGGATAAGCCGCAAATAAGCCAGGTCAAAAATTCCGTTATGCGTCGGCCCGTCATCAGGGACAATCCCCGCTCTATCCAGAGCAAAAACAACCGGTAATTTCTGCAAACATACGTCATGGATTATCTGGTCAAAACTTCTCTGCAGAAAAGTTGAATAAATCGCGACTACAGGCCTGAACCCGCCGCGCGCGAGCCCCGCGGCAAAACCAACCGCGTGTTCTTCGGCTATACCTGTGTCAAAAAATCTATCAGGAAATTCCTCGCTGAACTTTTCAAGCCCTGTGCCATCGGGCATTGCCGCTGTGATTGCCACAATTTTATCATCTTTTCGCGCAAGTTCCACAATCTTGTCTCCAAAAACCTCTGTGAATGTCTGTCCGCTTGATTTGCACATGGCGCCTGAACAGATTTCAAACTTACCGGCACTATGGTATTTTGAAGGTGAGTTTTCCGCGTGCTCATAACCTTTGCCTTTTTTTGTTATTAAATGCACAATCACCGGCTCATTTAATTGCGAAACATTTTGAAATGTCGATATCATCGTTGGGATATCCTGGCCGCTTATCGGGCCAAAATACCTGAATCCCAGTTCCTCAAACCACATCCCCGGGACCAGAAGTTTTATTAACCCTCGCTCAAGGCGTTTTGCGGCGCGCAGGGTCCTGAATCCAAACCAGGGAACCCGCTTAAGCAGTTTTTCCACATCACTTCTTATGCGGTTATAAATAGGGCTGGACGTAAGGCGGTTTAGATATTTGCTTAAGGCGCCGATACTCGGAGATATGCTGTGTTCGTTATCGTTTAAAACAATCATTAAATTTTTGTTTAAATGCCCGGTATGATTCAAGGCTTCAAATGCCATGCCGTTAGCAAGCGCTGCGTCGCCGATAACAACAGCTATTTTTCTTTTTTCTACAGCAATAAGATCACGGGCGCAGGCAAGCCCCAGAGCCCATGAAATAGAGGTTGAGCTGTGGCCTACTGTAAAAAAATCAAATGTAGGATTTTCTTCAATATCCGGAAATCCGCTTAGCCCTCCCGGCTGCCTTAAAGTGGAAAAATCCTTTCTTCTGCCTGTTAATATTTTATGCGTATAGGCCTGATGCCCGACATCCCAGAGTATAACATCATCCGGCATATTCAGGCAGTAATGCAATGCTATAGTCAGCTCTATTGTCCCCAGATTACTTGCCAAATGCCCGCCTGTTTTAGAAACAGTGTCGATTATAAGATGACGTATCTCTATTGAAAGCTTTTTCAGCTCCGGCATTGACAGTTTCTTTAAATCACTCGGCCTGTAAATTGAATTTAAGATGTTCTCCATGGTATTGCCTTCTTTTTATGAATCGATTCTACTCATCAATATCTTCCTTATCAAAAGAACTCAGCTGAAATTTATTCCCCTCTGTTTTAACCAGTACTTCAACTTTTTTCTTTGCCTCCTGCAGTTTTTTGCCGCAAATACCGATTAATTTCATGCCCTCTTCGTAATGCTTTAAAGATAGATCAAGTGAAACATCATCACCTTCTAATTCTTCGGCTATTTTTTCAAGCTTTTTCAGAGCCTGTTCAAAAGAAAGTTCTTTCATTCTTTAGTCTCCTTTATCTGACTTATAATAACACCTTTGTGCAGTTTTGTCTCTATAATATCCCCCTTTTTTAAGCCTTGAGTATTTTTAACTACTTTTCGCTCAGGGGTTAAATATGTAATACTATATCCTCTTGATAATATAGCCAGCGGATTAAGATTAACAAGCCTCGCGCTTATCTGCTTTAACAGCCCTTGTTTTTCTTTTAAAACATGGTCAAAGTGTGAAGATAAAAGCATTTGCAGATTATCAAGATCCTGCTGGTACCGCTCTACGATAACTTGAGGCCTGCGCATCGCGTAGCTTTCGGCAAGCCTTTCAAAACGCATTTTTCCCAGCCTTATTTTCTGCGTTATCGATTCGGTTATTCTCGCCTGCATCGCGTCCAGAGTATTAACAATCTGCTCTTTTTCCCGCACTACAAGCTCAGCTGCTGCTGAGGGTGTAGGCGCTCTTAAATCAGCGGCAAAATCACAGATAGTAAAGTCTATCTCATGTCCTACCGCCGAGATCACGGGAATTTTAGAGTTATAAACCGCCCGGGCAACCGGTTCTTCATTAAAAGCCCATAGATCCTCAAGGCTTCCGCCTCCACGGCCTACAATAATGACATCGACTTCCTTATAATCGTTGAGGTCTTTTATCCCTTGCGCGATATCCAGGGCCGCGGTTTTACCCTGTACAAGGCATGGCCTGATAATAATATGCACATTAGCAAACCTGCGGCCGATAATATTGAGAATATCGCGTATTGCCGCGCCGCTTGAAGATGTAACTACTCCGATTTTTTTCGGTAAAAAAGGAATCTCACGTTTTCTGCTTTTATCAAATAACCCCTCTGCCTCAAGCTTCTTTTTCAACTGCTCAAAGGCCTGCAGCATCGCTCCCTTGCCCACAGGCTCAACGGATTCCACATATAATTGATATTGCCCTGATTGATCGTAAACACTGATCCGGCCAAGTAAAATGCATTCCATGCCTTCTTCAATCTTAAACTTCAATTTCATGTTAGCGTTGCGGAAAAATACGCATTTCAGCTGCGCGTTTTTATCCTTAAGCGTAAAATACATATGCCCTGACTGAGGAAGGCGCAGCGTAGAGACCTCTCCTTTAACCCAGACATTAGGAAAACTATCAGTTAATAACTCCCGGATATCTTTTGTCAGGTCAGTTACACTGTATATGTGTTTGTCTTCAAATAAATTGTTCATAGAAAATATATTATTTTGATATTTTTACCTGCCACTTAAGAAATCCTTCTAAAAAATCATCCAGCTTTCCATCCATAACAGCAGGCACGTTTCCTGTCTCTACCCCTGTACGGTGGTCTTTTATCATGCTGTAAGGGTGCATAACATAGGAGCGTATCTGGCTGCCCCATTCGATCTTTTTTTTCTGCTCATTTTGCTTATCCGCGTCTTCCTGCCTTAGCCTTAATTCACGGTCATAAAGCCTTGATTTGAGCATTTTCATTGCCGTTGCTCTGTTTTTAATTTGAGAACGTTCGTTTTGGCATTGTACAACTATCCC
>JAKLQT010000183.1 GCA_022013205.1 Candidatus Omnitrophota bacterium
CGATAAAATTGGTCTATTAGGAATCTTGAGCCCCATCTTATGCAGCAATATGCGCACATGGGTAGCCGGCTTCCCAACAACCCGCAATCGCAACGATGGCCTGTCTTTTATAGGAACAACAATGTCCAAAGAACGTATCTCTTTAAATTCCTCCATAAGTTTCCTCGGACTATGGCCCAAGCCTACCGACCCCATCCATAATTCAAGTGTCTTCCACATTGCCAATGCCAAAAAACAGATGAAAATATGTGCCTGCACACGGTCTTCTCTTTGGTGAAATATCGGCCGTAATCCCATCTCACTTTTACTCATGCGAAACGCCGTCTCTGCCTGATTCAATTGCATGTATATTTTCCACAGCCGCTTTGGATCGCTCTCTTTTATATTGGTTCGCAAAAGATATTTGCCATGCACTTTTTCTGCCCATTCCCATCGTTCTTGTTTATAAGTGATTGCAAGATCGACCATCCTCGTCTGTTCATCTTTCATAATTTTTACTTCAAACAATGGACTGGCTTTTGTATATCGCCCCAACCATCTGCCAATGCGCCGTTCAATTTTTTGCTCATTTCTCAACCGTCCTGAACGAACGCCGTTTTGTATTTTGAGAAGTTCTTTCTCAAGATGCTCTTTTTGTTTTTTCAGGATGGCCCGTTCTTTCTCACTACGCCCTTCACTTTTACATAAGATAAATGTTTCTCCGTCATAGCCAGAACAGATCAGGCTTTTTACTTCGATACCGGCTTCAACCTCTTGCCAATCTTGATCAATGAATGCTTGCTCAAATTTTTTTAACATGCTCCGTGGGGTGCCCACCACATACTGTCTATTACCTTCTCTGAGATATTCTAGATTTTCTTCGCTCACACATCCTCGATCCATAACCCAGATTCGATTGGCTTGGCCATATTTGCCTTCCATTATCTCAATAATTTCTTCCAGCGTCGTCACATCCCGCCGATTCCCATCAAATACCTCGTAACCAACCGGCAAACCTTCTTTTGTTACGACTAATCCAATACATACTTGCAAACAATCCGGTCGTTTATCTCGGCTATAACCTCTTTTTGCCTGCGCATTGTTTTTGCATTCACCTTCAAAATACGTGCTTGTTACATCATAAAAAAGAAAATCAAATCGTGTGCTGAATAAATCTTTATATCGCTCTTGCAACTGCTTGCATACGGCATCCTTATGTGGCAGTATTCTATCCAGTGTCCGGTATAGTCGGTCATCATTAACCGTTGTTACTGGAACTCCTAAAATATCAGGCAGCACCGTTTTTTCATACCAACTCTCTGCTATACGCAACTCAGAACTTGGCATACAAAACCGTGCCAGCACACTCAAACAAAACATCGCCTTCCATTCTATTTTTTCAGCTCCGGGCGGTTGAAGTTTTGTAAACAGTTCATCAAGTCCCAGCTTCCGCCACAACAATAAACCCAAGTACGTGTCTCCAAACTGCCTGATGTTTTCTACTGAAATTCGCGACAAGTTTACTGTTGCCCATTCCGGAACCTTTTCATGCTCTCTATCAAATAGCGTCCATTGCCGTGAATGTATTCCCTGTACAATCCAACGGATTTCTTCCCACCCGACTCGCTCTTCTTTATCCAAGCCGGGAAGTTTTCCAATAGTTGCAACGATACGTTGCCGGGGGCCTCTGGCTGTTCGAACCGTCTCAACCAATGTCCAATATTCGTAAGCACCACTTTTTTTCTGTTTGATATTCCTTCGTAAAAACATACTCCTATTTTCTATTATTTCGCAACAGGAATCAAGGGGGTGGTCTCCACTACATTTCTTTCTACTGGATTATTTTAAAGAACGGTCACTATCCTACCAAGATAATTTAGGTTAAATCCAAATGCTCTCATAACCTGAAAATTTTTATTTCATATCCAAAGTGCGGAACTTGGGCTAGGAGTTGGGACCATATACTCATGATTGCAATATGCCTTTGGCAGTGGTATAATTAAATAATCTAATCAAAAATACTTTAAGCTAGGGGGGGCCGCTAAATGAATAAAATGACTGTTAAGGACGTAGATTTAAAAGACAAGTGTGTTTTAATGCGGGCGGACTTTAATGTTCCGCTGGATGCTAATTGTGATATCAGCGATGAACTGAGAATAGTTTCCGCGTTACCGACGATTAAATACTGTATTGAAAACGGGGCAAAAAGGGTAGTTCTTATGAGCCACTTGGGCAGGCCCAAAGGGCAGGTAGCCGAGAAAATGCGGCTTCGTCCTGTGGCAAAACGTCTGAGTGAACTGCTTAATATGCAGGTTTTGATGCTTGATGATTGTGTTGGTGAGATGGTAGAGCAGGCAGTTAAAACCGCAGATGAGAAAATAATTTTGCTGGAAAATCTGCGTTTCTACGCTCAAGAGGCTGAAAATGACCAGGATTTTGCTAAAAAACTGGCATCTTTGGGCGATATTTTTGTAAATGACGCTTTTGGTACTGCACATCGTGCCCATGCCTCAACAGAGGGTGTGACGCATTATTTGCCTTCTGTAGCCGGATTTCTTCTTGAAAAAGAAATGGCTTTTTTGGGAAAAATTGTGGAGAACCCTGAAAAACCTCTCGTAACTATATTGGGAGGGGCTAAGGTATCTGATAAAATAAAAATGATTGAAAATATGATGGACAAAGTCAATTGCTTCCTTATTGGCGGTGGTATGGCTTATACGTTCCTTAAGGCTCAGGGCAAACAGATAGGAAATTCTAAATTGGAAGAGGATAAGATAGGCCTGGCCAAGGCAATACTTGATAAAGCCAGGCAGAAAAACATTGAGATAGTATTGCCTGTGGATAATCGCGTGGCAGATAAATTTGATTCTGCGGCAAATATTCAGGATGTGGGAGAAGAAATACCTGAGGGCTGGATGGGCTTGGATATCGGGCCTAAGACTGTGGACATTTTTAAGGATAAACTTAAAACCGCAAAAACAATAGTCTGGAACGGGCCTGTTGGGGTCTTTGAGATGCGGCCTTTCGCAAAAGGAACAAAGGAAATCGCTGAGTATATCGCGACCCTTGATGCAACCAGCGTTATCGGCGGTGGAGATACGGCTTCGGCTGTACGGTATTTTAATGTTGCGGATAAAATGAGCCACGTATCTACCGGCGGCGGGGCAAGCCTGGAGCTGCTTGAAGGTTTGGAATTGCCGGGAATAGCTGCTTTAAATGATAAAAATTAGTAATAGGTATTGCGTATTGAGTAAGTTACAAGTTGCGCGTTTCCCCTGTAGGGACTCTAGCTTGGATATTTACAATATAAAATAATTAGAAACCAGAGGTAAACCAAGCAATTATGGAAAAAACTGATTCTAAAAATAATCATACTCTTTTAGGCGGGGTTACTCTTATTGAACTTTTAGTAATACTTGGGGTGCTTTCTATCCTTACCGGTTTGATCTTAAGCGGAGGAACTGCTGCTAAAAAAAAGTCCAGGATTTACCAGGCAAAAACAATGATCGCATCTCTGGAAATAGCACTCGCGCTTTATCATGTTGATTTCGGCGCGTATCCTGATGCAGGCAACCAGAATCTGGTGAACATGCTCAGTGACAGTGCAACTTATGGTGATCCCGAGAATTACCCGGATTGGCATGGCCCGTACATTAGTTTTAAAGAAAATGATCTAAGCGCAAGCATACCCAATGCTACAGTAATTGATCCCTGGAAGGCTGATGGGGTGGTTAATAATTATCACTATACTATGGATAGTGTGCTGCCCTATAAAATCTGGTCTAACGGGCCGGATCAAATAGATGATAGCGGTACTAATGATGACATTATAAGTTGGTAAGTGAGGATTAGATTTATGGAGCAAAGCGCCATAAATCTGTATTCCGAACTTATCCCCTAACTCCTGAATAGAATTATAGAAGGGAAGATAGAGGTAGGGATAGCAAGTAGTTAGAGAAAGAGGTATAATCACTTAAAAGGTGAAAAAGTTATTTAAGAGTTAAATCGGGGCAAACAGCCAGGTGAAATTGTATTTACTCATTCTCGACAGCCGTCCATGGCTGTCTGCGAGGTAATCAGTCGATTTTTACACATCCTTGTAAATCGACTAATTAAAATCCGCAAATACAATTCCCCCTATCTGTTTGATGATCAAAAGAAACGTGTTTTCTATCTAGGAGCTGGGGAGCTGTTGTAAGGATAGTGTCAAAAATAAAAGAAAAGAAATATGAAAGGAATTTGGCGGCTTGAGAGTTAACAGGCCAAGGAGGGGGAGGGTGAAATAAATCATATAATTACTGTGCTAACAACTAATTATGAAATATTTAACTAAATATTTTTGACAATACGGTTGTAAGTAACAGGAGGGATTATTGAAATTGTTGGTTAAAGATTCCTCGCTAAACTCGGGATCAATTTGCGCACTAATTTATGAGCACTTTGTTCCATAACTTACGTGCTCATTGAACATAGAATGTAAATAATAAGGCCTCTCACATGCGTTCGAGGTTGTCTTGCCCGCCAAGGCGGGCTCAACGTAAACGAAAAAACTGAATAAGGCCTCTCACCTATGTTCGAGGCCGTTTCGCCCGCTAAGGCGGGCTCAACGAGAAGGGTAAATATTTATGCGTAAACCAATTATTGCCGGAAACTGGAAAATGAATAAAACAATAACAGAAGCCCTTGAGCTTGTGCGCAATTTAAGTATAGAGCTTAAGGATATCAAAGACGTTGATATCCTGGTTTGCCCCGCGTTTACAGCTTTATACAGTGTCAGCCAGGCAGTAGGAGGCTCTAATATAAAGTTAGGCGCCCAAAATTTATTCTGGGAAGAAAAAGGCGCTTTTACCGGAGAAGTTTCCGCGGTTATGGTTAAAGACGCGCATTGCGAATATGTTATAATCGGCCATTCTGAGCGGCGTAGTATTTTTAAGGAAACAAACGACCATGTTAATAAGAAAATAAAAGCAGCGTTAAAGACAGGGTTACTGCCGATAGTTTGTGTTGGAGAAAGGCTCCAAGAGCGTGAAGAAAACAAAACTTTTGATGTTATCTCAAGCCATGTGTACGGCGCGCTCCAAGGCCTCAGCGCCGATGATCTGAAAAATATTATTATAGCGTATGAGCCGGTATGGGCGATCGGAACCGGGCAGGTAGCTACTCCTGAACAGGCGCAGGAAGTACATGCTTTTATCAGGAAAATAATCGCTGATAATTTTGGCAAAGAGATATCTGAACGTTTAAGAATCCAGTATGGCGGCAGTGTGAATTCGGATAATGTGAAGTCTTTGATTGAGAAACCGGATATAGATGGAGCTCTTGTAGGCGGAGCCAGTTTAAAGGCAGAATCTTTTATTCAGCTTGTTCAGGCCTGCTCAAAAGAATTGAAAAATGCCGAATAGACAAAAATTCATAAGTGAATTTCTTATCGCTAAAGGAATTGTTAATTTTAAACAATTGCAGCAAGCCAAATTAACGCAAAAGCGCACACAAGAGTGCATAGAAATTATTTTAAAAAATGTAAGCGATATATTTAACGAAAATCTAAGCGATCTGATAATAGAGGAACTGGGACTGTCTTTTGTTGATGGGGCGAATTTTCTTCAAAGTAGGGAATTATTGGAAACAGTCAATTCTTTTCTGGCAAACCGCTTCCGCATTTTTCCCTTAAATCTGGAAGATGACATGCTTACCCTCGGGTTTGATAACCCCCTTAATTTTTTGTCCCTCGAATTTTTCTCCGATATTTTGGGTTATACTGTCAAAGGTGAACTTATCAGTGCAGAGCAAATGGAGGCTTTGCTTTTAAAGCACTATCCTGTTGAAAAAGAAAAGATAGCTCAAGTAGATAATACTCAAGCACAGGAAGATATCCTGCCTGAAGATGAGGCGCCTGTAATTCAACTGGTGAGCATGCTGATCAGTGACGCCTATCAGAAACGGGCCAGCGATATACATATTGAGCCTATGTATGATAAATTAAGGATCCGTTACCGGGTTGACGGATTGCTCGCTGCTGTGCAATCACCGGAAAAAAGACTGCAGGCAGCATTGATCAGCCGCGTAAAATTAATGGCTGGAATGAATATAGCCGAAAAGAGGCTTCCTCAGGACGGCCGGATCCGGACAGTTGTCAATAATCGGGAGTTTGATCTGCGAGTTTCTACGCTTCCGGGCCATTACGGTGAGAGCGTTGTACCGCGTATTTTAGACAGAAGGATAATAAATATTGAAGAGGTGGGTTTTTCACAGAGCCAGTTAGAGGCTTTCAAAAAGATCAGCAATTTGCCTAACGGTATAATCCTGGTCACAGGCCCCACGGGAAGCGGTAAAAGCACAACGCTTTATGCGGTTTTAAACAGTATCGACCGCTCAAGGAAAAAGATATTAACCGTAGAAGACCCGGTTGAATACCAGATAAACGGTATCAACCAGGTGCAGGTA
>JAKLQT010000184.1 GCA_022013205.1 Candidatus Omnitrophota bacterium
GCATTCTAGTATCAATTTCAGAAATACCGATTATATTATATTTTTTTAGATATTCTTGCAGGCTGGATTTAGCCCTCCAGTTGCTGTAGTAATCCAGGTACTCCCTTACAATAAAACCACTGACCTGTATTTTTTTTGATTCTTGATCCTGATTGTTTATGCCATAATTACCTATCTGGGTATAGGTCATTGTTACAATCTGGCCGCAATAAGACGGGTCTGTCAGGATTTCCTGATATCCTGTCATCGAGGTATTGAATACAACTTCACCCATAACTTCACCATCGGAACCGAAATTCTCACCTTTAAATATCAAGCCATCTTGCAGCATTAAAACTGATTTCAAGTATCAATCCTCCTAAATAATTAGTAATTTAAAATGATCAGCAGCTTTTATTTATAAATTCTAATCTTCCATTATTTATTGTATAAACCACTTCACTATATAAATTTTGTCCAATGAATGCGCTGTTTTTACTTTTTGAACAGAAATCTTCTTTTTTTATTTTTTTATTTTTTTCTAAATCAATTATTGCAATATCTGCTTTATTGCCAACTTTTATTGCCGGCGCTTTTATATTTAATATTTTTGCCGGGCCTGTTGTTAATAAAGCCACAAGTTTACTTAGCTTTATTTTTTCTTCTCTCACCAATTTTGTATAAGAAGCTTTGAACAATGTTTCTAACCCAATTGTTCCATTTGCCGCATCTTTAAAAGTAGTGTTTTTCTCAGCTTCAAAATGTGGAGCATGATCACTTGCAATAGCATCTATAATTCCTTCAGAAATAGCGCTTACAAGAGCTTTCCTATCTTCCTCTGACCTTATTGGTGGATTGACTTTTAGATTTGTATCATAACTTTCTAAAAAGCTGTCATTGAAATAAAGATGATGCGGTGTTACGTCACAAGTAATTTTTATCCCGGCTTCCTTTGCTCTTTTTATTAATGTAATAGAACCTTTTGAGCTTACATGAGTTATATGAATTTTAGCCCCTGCCATTTTTGCAAGCATTATATCTCTGGAAATCATAAGTTCTTCTGCAAATGGTGAAATTCCATCAAGTCCCAGCTTTGCCGAGTAATATCCTTCATGTGCAAGTCCATAGTTTGAAAAAGAATAATCCTCTTCATGTAATATCAGCGGTAGATCAAAATGTGAGGCATATTTCATTATTTCATACATAAGCTTTGAATCCTGTATGCATTTTCCATCATCCGAAAAAGCGATTGCGCCCGCTTCTTTAAGCAAGCCTATCTCTGACATTTCCTTGCCTTCAAGATTTTTTGACATAGCTGCGACAGGATATATTTTAAAATCTATAAGCCTGGATTTACTTAATATATAATTTACCAAATATTCCCTATCTACAGGGGGATTTGTATTTGGCATGCAGGCAATGCTTGTAATTCCACCTCTTACTGCTGCGATAGACCCGCTGCCAATGTCCTCTTCTTCTTCGTTGCCAGGTTCCCGCAAGTGCACATGCATGTCAACAAATCCGGGAAAAACAAAATAGTTTTGACAGTTCAGCACAACAAGATCTTTAGATATACCTTCAACGTTTATATTTTTCTCTATTGCCCTGATAATTCCATTTTGGATTAAAATATCTGAAACAATTTCCTTTCCGCTTGACGATTCAAAAACTGTTCCTGATTTTATTAAAATATTGTCGCTTCCTATCATATTACTCATAGCTTTCGTTTTTGTCAGTTAACAAATTTTAAATCTTAGGTACTGCCAAGCATTAAATAAATCAATGCCATTCTTACAGCCACCCCGTTAGTAACCTGGGTATTGATCTTAAATCCACTATAATTTTCTGCATAATTCATAACATTTTCACTTATTTCTATCCCCCTAATGACTGGACCGGCATGCATTATCAGTGAACCCCTTTTCATTTTCTTCAGCCTTTCCATATTTAAACTTAAAAACCTGTTATATTCCTTTATGGATGGATAATACTTCCTGTCCTGCCTCTCAAACTGCATCCTTAACATATATAAAATATCTATATCCTCAATGATTTTATCAATATCATAAACATAATTTGAGTCAAAATATTCAAGATTTTCAGGTAAAAGCATCGGAGCAGATACTATCGTCACATCCATGCCCATCCTTTTAAATAATTTTATATCCGATCTTGCAACCCTGCTGTTTAAAATATCTCCTGCAATAGCAACTTTTAATCCTTTAAAATCCTTAAAGGATTTTTTTATTGTATATAAGTCAAGCAAAGCCTGAGTAGGATGCTGATGCTTACCATCACCAGCATTTATTAAGGGCACGTCTATGTTGCCGGCAATGAAGTTCATTACACCACTGTCAGAATGTCTCATTATCAGTAGATCTATCATCATTGATTGTATCGTTTTTAATGTGTCTATAATCGATTCACCCTTTTTCAAGCTGCTTGTTGAAGCAGAAAAATTAATCATGTCAGCGCTTAATCTTTTTGCCGCAATTTCAAAAGAAGTCCTTGTCCTGGTACTTGACTCAAAAAAAAGATTTATTATTGTTTTTCCTCTAAGAGTAGGCACTTTTTTAAATTCCCTGCCAAGAACTTCATAAAAAGAATCAGCATTTTCCATTATCAGATTGATATCATCAATGCTTAAATCATCTATGCTTATTATATTTTTAGTACTTAGCATTTTGACCAAAATTTCCTTTTTAAGTCACTTGCAAATCTGGTTAATTATGTTTACTCTGCTTGGCAAATTGTTACCATATCAATCTCATCAATTTCTTTTAGCCTTACTTCTACAAATTCATCTCTTGCTGTTGGTATGTTTTTTCCTACATAATCAGCTCTTATTGGGAGCTCTCTATGACCTCTATCGACAAGAACGACAAGCTGGATGGTTTTCGGCCTGCCAAAGTCGATAATAGCATCAAGGGAAGCCCTTATTGTTCTTCCGGTAAAGAGAACATCGTCAACAAGTATTATATCTTTACCGTCAATTTCAAAAGGAATGTCAGTAATTTCAATTACAGGTTTTATTTTGCTGGCAACATCATCTCTGTAGAAAGTAATATCAAGCCTGCCAATCTTTAAGTCATTTTTTTCAAGCTCTTCAATATTTTTTGCTATCCTTACTGCAAGAGGCACACCTCTTTTTTGAATACCTATGAATACAAGGTTTTTAGAGCCTTTATTCCTCTCAATAATTTCGTGAGAGATTCTCTTGAGTATTCTTTCTATATCATTTTCGTTTAATATTGATGCTTTTTCTTTCATGGCAATTCCTAGGTATCATGATAAAAAGTATAAGCATGCTTACTATATATAAATAAAAAAACCCTCCTACAATAAAAGTAAGAAGGTCTAATATGACTCAAATATATTGCTAAGTTTTGCTCGTAATCTTTCAAACTATCCCTTTTTAGTCTCTCAAGGACTACTTTAAAGGTATTAAAATTTTTATTCTTGAGACAATATATAAAATTTTAAATAAAAAAACAAGCTTTTTTAAA